>DATJBN010000112.1:0-4545 GCA_035515335.1 Syntrophales bacterium
CCCGATAGACGAGTTTCGCAGGAAAGAATTACGATACAAGACACTGGTATTATTGGTTTCCTTATAGAACGCGAAAGTCTCCTGCTGAGGATCATCTAATGAAGAAGGAAACACGATCCGCAAAGAACGAAGCATTAATAGACTTCCATTCGCCTGAGTTTAATCATACCGACGATCTCACCGACCTTTCCGGAGATTACCGCTTCTTCGAACCCCTCGACGGCATCGTGACATCCGACATGCGATATCAGATGGAACGCCTGCGGGAAGAGGGCTGCGGGGAGGTCCCGGTGCGCGAGGCCCATGCGAGGAAGAGAGAAAGGAAGAAAAGAAAAGAAGAGGTCGAACCCGATCCCGATTTATCGCCGCTCACACTGGTATCTGAAGGCCGAACCCTGATCGTTGATACGGACATCGAACGTGCCGCGAGATGCGGCGAGGCACTGCGCCGCGGAAGACTGACCTGCACTCTGGTATTGACAGGAAAGATGAGAGTCGAAGGGCCGCGGTCCTTTCTCAGCCGGCTCAGTCTTATAGAGGCGGACGACGTCTCAATTTCCGGGGCCTTCGGCGGTTTCTCTGCAACGGTGACTTCAAACGGGGAAGAAAGACTTCTTGCCGATGGTTTCGACCTCATCCTTGATCTCAGGCCTAAGCCTTCTTTTGCGGGCAAGCGCCTGCCTGCCGGGTATTACGCACCGGGCGAAGATCCGGCAGATATCGCTTCCTCGCTTGCCGAGATGCCGGAGATGCGGGGCCGCTTTAAGAAGCCGCGTTTCACGGCCTTCATTAGAAGCCGCTGCTTACACGGCAGGTCGCGCACACTCGACTGCCGGCGTTGTATCGACGTCTGTCCATCCGGCGCCATCCATTCGGAGGAGGGCAAAATATTGGTAAACCATTATCTGTGTCAGGGTTGCAGCGCCTGCGTCCTCGTCTGCCCGACCGATGCGATGGAGCAGATCCACCCGCCCCGCGAGGAGTTGCTCAATATCTTGGAGAAGAGATTATCACTTAAGGATGAAGGTAGTCCTCTTCCCACGGCTGTCGTCATCTCCGACGGAGGGATAACGGCTTCGGAAGAACTTCCGTCTGCTCGAAAGGCAATTGACGGTCCTGCTGTAAATTTGGGCGTTGAAGAGATCGGACATGTCGGTATGGAGACGATGCTGTTTATCCTCTCTAATGGCGCCGATCGTGTCGTAGTCGCTTGTAACAGCGAAAATGATGAGGGCATAAGGGACGCCGTGGCCTGGCAGGTGTACATGGCCCGCGCGATTCTTTCGGGACTCGGTATGGAAGAAGACAAATGCCGTCTTGCAGTCTCCTCGGGAGAAACGGAAGGGGTTTTAAAGAATGATGTTATTGAGAGGGATGTGTATGAAACACCCGAGGCGGACGTCGCCTCTTCCGTAGGGCAGGAAAGGAGAACACTAATCCGCGAGGCCGCTCATCTCCTCGCTGACAAGTCCGGCAATCGCAGACCCTGGCTTCCTCTCCCCGCAGGCTCTTGCTTCGGCACGGTGACCATCGATTCACGCACCTGCACGCTCTGTATGGCCTGCGTCTCGGCCTGTCCTTCCGGTGCGCTTGCGGCAGGCGGTGATACGCCGCGGATTCGATTTGTTGAATCCAGGTGTCATCAATGCGGCCTCTGCCGGGAGACATGTCCCGAGCGTGCGGTGCAACTGGTTCCCAGAATGATGCTCGATCTCAAAGAGGTCGATGCACCGGTTGTCCTCTGTGAGGAGGAGGTCTTCAGGTGCGTCAAGTGTGGAGCCGCGTTTGCCACAAAGAGGATGGTGGATCGAGTGACGGAGAAACTGAAAGAGCATTGGATGTATGCAAACGAACGGCAGCAGCTGAGACTCAAGATGTGCCGTGCCTGCCGCACCCGTGACGCTCTTTCTTCGGAGGATATGATGCTATGGAATCGTTAGAAAAGGAACAAAAAGTGCCGTCGTGGTTTGGTTCGTACGAGGTCATCCGCGCTGATGTATACGTGGTGCTTGCCTCGCTTCTCGCGGCTCCGCCTTCGGATAACAACCTTCATGTGCTAACGAACATGGAATGGGATGAGGACATCCCTGAGCGAATGCATGAAGCCCTCCTCGCACTCCGCCGCGCGGGCCGCGAATATCAGCCTGCCGCTGTGAGGGAGGAATATAACAGACTCTTCATTGGCCTCGGCTGCGGCGAAGTCATTCCGTACGCATCGTGGTACAGGGAAAGGGCGATTCAGTCGCTTCCTCTCGCAGCCCTGCGCTCCGACCTTTTCCGCCTCGGCCTTGTGAGGCAGGCGGCAAATCATGATTCGGAAGACAGCGCGGGCGCACTCTGCGAGATAATGGCCCTCATATCCCAGAGGCCGGATAACGAATCTTATGAAACGCAGGCAGCCTTTTTTGACAGGCATATTGCGCCCTGGATGATGGCCTTCTTCAAGGACGTGGAGTCCGCAAAGAGCGTCGGCTTCTTCAAGGCGGTAGCTGTGCTCGGCTGCTCTCTCATTGAATCGGAAAAGGAATATTTTAAAAACGGGGTTACTGCCCAAGTACATAGAGAAAAAAGGAGGAGCACAAGATGAAGACAGAAATTACCGGCAGCCGGCGGGCATTTATCAAGAATGCGGCGATATTCGCGGGCCTTGCTGCACTTCTCGGCTGGGGAGACCGCCCTGCGGCCGCGACAACGATTGAGCCCCGGGAGAATAATACACAGGAGAGCCAGGGGTACAGATTAACGGAGCATGTGAAGAAGTACTACGAGACGGCAAGAGAATAGCTCTTCGACGCGCTCGTTATGGGGGTACGAAGCATGAAAAAAAATAATAAGAAATGGTTGCAGAAGATATCCTCTGAACCTGCCGCTCCTAGATACATGAACCGGAGGACATTCATGAAGGTGAGCGGTGCCGCACTCGGAAGCGGCGCACTGATAGGGCTCTTGCCCCTATCCTGCATGAGGCAGGCGACCGAAGAGGAAAAAAGAAATTTCCCGAGGCCGGAGCTGCAGTCGGAGTACAGGCGGACGATCTGCACGCACTGCTCGGTCGGATGCGGCATCATCGCCGAGCTGCAGAACGGCGTGTGGGTGGGCCAGGAGCCGGACTACGAATCGCCCTTCAATCTCGGCGGTCACTGCGCCAAGGGAGCGGCTGCACGGAGCCATGGTTTCGGCCACAAGCGTACCAAGTTCCCCATGAAGCTCGTGAACGGAACATGGACGCGCCTCTCCTGGGATCAGGCGATCAACGAGATCGGCGATAAGCTCTTGAAGATCAGGAAGGAATCCGGGCCAGACGCGCTCTTCTTCTGCGGGTCTTCGAAGGCAAGCAACGAAGGGGCCTATCTCCAGGGGAAATTCGCGGCCCTATGGGGCACGAACAACGTCGACAACCAGGCGCGCATCTGTCATTCAACAACGGTAGACGGTGTCGCAAACACCTGGGGATACGGCGCCATGACGAATTCCTACAACGACATGCGGAACAGCAAAGCCATGTTGTTCTTAGGGAGCAACGCGGCAGAAGCCCATCCCGTGGCCATGCTGCAGATCCTACGTGCAAAAGAAGAGGGCTCCAAGATGATCGTTGTGGACCCGCGTCACACGCGCACGGCAGCCCATGCCGACATCTACGCAAGGATCCGCTCGGGCACTGATATACCATTCATCTACGGCCTGCTCTGGCATATCTTCAAGAACGGCTGGGAGGATAAGGACTACATTGCGAAAAAGGTGTACGCCATGGACATGATCCGTAAGGAGGTGGAGAAGTGGCCGCCTGAAGAGGTAGAAAATGTCACCGGCATTCCAAAAGACAAAGTCTATCTAATCGCCAAGACCATGGCAATGAACAGGCCAAGCACGATCGTCTGGTGCATGGGTGTCACGCAGCATCACATCGCGAGTCATACGGTGCGCCTGTTCTGTATCCTTCAGCTCGCCCTGGGAAATATCGGGGTTTCAGGCGGCGGCGCCAACATCTTCCGCGGCCATGACAACGTCCAGGGCGCAACCGACGTGGGACCGAACTGCCACACGCTGTCATGCTACTACGGCCTTGCCGAAGGCTCCTGGAAACACTGGGCCGGGGTCTGGGGTGTTGATTACGAGTGGATCAAAGCGCGCTTCGACATGAGCAAACAGTACGACTCGGGCGGGGGGAAAATGGCATACACAATGAACTTTCCCGGCATTCCCGTCTCACGCTGGGTCGACGCCGTTCTGGAAGATAAGAAGAACATGTCTCAGAAGGACAATGTCCGCGCAGTGATCTTTCAGGGTCATGCGTGCAACAGCCAGACCCGCGGTGTGGAGATGAAGAAGGCCCTGGAGAAACTTGACCTCCTCGTAATCTCCGACCCGCATCCGACCCATATGTCTGTTATGAGTGACAGGAAGAATGACACGTACCTGTTGCCCACATCGACACAGTACGAGACAAGCGGTACGGCGACGGCGTCGAACCGTGCGCTGCAGTGGCGGGATAAGATCATCGAGCCTGTCTATGAATCCCTGCCTGACCACGTGATTCTGTACAAG
>DATJBN010000113.1:0-16376 GCA_035515335.1 Syntrophales bacterium
TATGACTTCCATCCTTGTCGCAGGGCGCTCGGGATCAGCGTTTGCCGCTGAGATCGGCACGATGATCGTCAATGATGAAGTCAATGCACTGAAGGCCATGGGCTTTGATCCCATCGAATTCCTGGCAGTGCCAAAGGTCATGGCTACCATCCTCGTCGTGCCCCTGTTGACCCTTTATGCCGATATCTTCGCCGTAATCGGCGGCCTAATAGTGGGCGTCGTGGGGCTCGACCTCACGGCATATTCCTACATCCAGCAGACGCGTCAGGGTATCGCTGTCTTCGATATTGTATCGAGTCTGCTCAAGTCAGCCGTATTCGCGGCCTTAATCGCCGGAATCGGTTGCCAGCGGGGGTTTCAGGTGCGTGAAGGGGCCGAATCAGTGGGTACTTTCACAACCTCCGCCGTCGTATCGGCTATCTTTCTGATTATCGTCGCGGACTCCGCCTTTGCCATAATACTGCACTACATAAGGTGATTAAGGTAGTGCGCCGTGAGAAAAAGGGATGCATAAAGAACCGATAATCAAAGTACAAAATCTTACCGCTCGCTATGGTGAGAATACGATCCTGGAAGACGTTACCTTCCACGTCGACCGGGGCGAGATATTCATGATCCTTGGGAGCAGTGGCTGCGGCAAGTCAACGCTGCTTAAACATATCAACGGTCTCTTGAAACCGTATTCAGGGCGGGTCATCGTCAACGGCACTGATATAATGACAGCCGATGACGAAACCATGAGGGAGGTCAGGAAGACGATGGGCATGCTTTTTCAGGCGGACGCCCTGTTCGGCTCTATGACCCTCTTTGAAAATATTGCCCTGCCCCTTTATGAATACACGGACCTCTCGCCGGACATGATTGACCGCATCGTGAAGATGAAGCTCGCCCTGGTCAACCTGCCAGGTTATGAAAACCACATGCCCTCGGAACTCTCGGGCGGAATGCGGAAAAGGGCAGGCCTCGCGCGGGCCATGGCCCTCGACCCGCTCCTCCTGTTTTTCGACGAGCCTTGGGCGGGCCTTGATCCGGTGACTGCGGCGGAGCTCGACATCTTGATAAAGAGCATCAATACGGCGATGGGGACGACCATGGTTATAGTCACGCAGGAGCTTGCCTCGATATTCGGTCTTGCCGAAAGGGTGATCATGCTGGACAAGAGCGCCAGAGGCATCGTAGCGCAGGGAAACCCGGTAGAGCTCAGGGAACATTCTCAGGACCCGAGGGTCGTCAACTACTTCAACAGAAAAGCGACGGCTGGAGATTAGGAGGATTGCCACAATGGCCAGACAGGCATCGACTTTTGCAATCGGTCTTTTTGTTACTATAGGCATTGTCATCGGGGTCAGCGCGATCGTGTGGATCGGAGCTACACAGTATTTCGAGAAGGGTGAAATATATGTGACCTATTTCGATGAGTCCGTCCAGGGCCTCCAGAGAGACTCCAGCGTGAAGTACCGCGGCGTGGACGTGGGCAGGATAGTAAAGATCGGGGTCGCGCCTGACAACAAACTGATCGAGGTCGTGATGAAAATAAGACTGAAGGACAATCTCGAAAAGACTACGACGACCCAATTGAAGGCCGTGGGAATAACCGGAATCGTCTTCGTGGAGCTGGACCATCAGTTGCCAGGGGCGCTCACGGTTGCACCGAAGATTGATTTCGTCCCGGCGTACCCCGTCATCCCGTCGAAGCCGTCGGAAACCAAGCAGATCCTCGCGGGCATTTACGAAGTCATCGACAAGATTAACGCCGTTGACTTCGAGGGAATCTCGGAGAGTATCAAATCTACTGCTAAGGCTGCGGACGATCTTATCGGCAGCGACCGAACAAAAAAGATCATGGCAAACATGGAATCATCAACGACCGCACTCGACAAATCGATGAAGAAACTGGATAATATCCTGTCCGAACGAAACCTTGGTGGAGCTATTGCCGACGCGAGAAAGGCCGTGACTGATGCCCGCTCCCTCATCTCCGAGGTTAGGAATGAGCTTAAAGATATGAAGCTTAAGGAAACCGCAGCTAAGGCAAACCAAATTGTGGATGGTGTCGGCAGGAGCGCGCTGTCATCTGCCGTTGATATCCAGGCCGCGGCGGAAAATCTGGAACAAGCATCGGAGAGCCTCGACAGGCTCCTGGAAAGAATCGAGGCCAATCCCTCCGATCTCTTTTTCAGTAAACCAGCAGGGAGGCGCTGACATCCCAACAAAGAGGATATAACAAAACAGGCGATAGGAGGCGTGAATGAAAAAGAAAGCCTTGGTCTTAATGCTGATGCTTCTTGCGGCAGGTTGTGCGGGCGGAGGGCCACCCACTGTCACGCAGTACTATCTGATTGATTATTCCCCGCCTGTCATCAGGGACGCGGTGCGTCTCGACCACTCACTGAAGATAGAGCGTTTTTCCGTGGCGCAGCTCTACAACAGCACCTCCATGATATCGAGGACCGGACCTTACGGCATGGACAAGCTGCCCTTTGACCGCTGGGGAGCAAACCCGGGAGACATGGTCACCGATTACCTGACTCGCGACTTCCGCCAGTCCGCCATTTTACAGGCAGTATTCTCATACCGGGCGACCGACACGGCGCGTTTCGTCCTCCAGGGAACCGTCACCGAATTTGCGGGTGTCGAGGAAAAGGATGGGCGGAAGGCAGTGCTCACATTGCACGTAACGCTCCTCGATCTCTCCCATACGAATATCGCAAAGAGGGTCATGTTCCAGAGGAATTATTCCTATGTGGCCTCGTGCAAGGATGGAAGCGCCGAAGGTCTTGCCGCAGGGCTCAGCGAGTCCCTTGCGCACCTGTCCGTTGAGATATTGAACGACGTCTATGCGGCCGCCAAGTCCTGCACGTGAGGGTATGCAGCATGCCGTAACTTTTCAACAACTGCCGCAAGATCGGCAAGACAATACCGTCAAATTATATTGACTTACATCACCTCTTCTCCTATACTTCCCGCACCTGACGGGGAAGTCCTTCAAATATTCTTAACCGCTTCAGCTCTCTCTTTCTTAGATAATCTTCTGCACGGAGGGTAGTATGAAAAGATTATGCCTTTTGTTTGTGTTATGCCTCTTCACTTCTGTATTCATTGCCGCCTGCGGCGAGAAGGGCAACACGATCAGAATCGGGGTGAACGCGGAGATGACGGGCGACATGCCTGCGGTAGGCGAGTCATGCAAGAAGGCCGCGGAGATGGCCGTGAAAGAGGTAAACGACGCCGGGGGCATAGAAGTCGGCGGACAGAAATATAAAGTGGACCTTTACATCGAAGACAACGCGGGCAAGCCGGATCAGTCTGCTTCGGCCGCCCAGAAACTGATCACGCAGCAGAAGGTTCACGCAATCGTCGGCCCGAATGCGACGCGCTATGCACTCCCCGCCTCGGAGATCGCTGAGAGTTCCAAGGTTGTCATGGTTACACCGTGGTCGACGAATCCGAAGACGACTCTCGACGCAAAGACCAACGCACCGAAGAGATACGTCTTCCGCGCCTGCTTCATCGATCCTTTTCAGGGCCGCGTTGTAGCAAAGTTCGCCTTCGAAACACTCAAGGCAAAGAAGGCCGCGGTCCTCTATGACGTGGCATCCGAATATAACAAGGGCATCGCGGAGATATTCAGAGAAACCTTCGAGCAATCGGGCGGCAAGGTGGTCGCATTCGAGACCTACACTACAAACGACAAGGACTTCTCCGGGCAGCTCACAAAGATCAAGAAGGCGCAGCCGGACATGATGTTCCTGCCTAACTACTACAGCGAGATACCGCTGCAGATCCAGCAGGCAAAGAGGCTGGGCATCAATGTGCCTTTCGTGGGCAGCGATTCATGGGGCTCCCAGGAACTGCACAAGCTCTGCGGCAATGACTGCGAGGGATATTATTTCAGCACCCATTACGCGGCTGACGCGGCTACACCTGTGGCAAAGAAATTCATCGATGGCTTCAATGCCCGCTACGGGGCTTTGCCTGATGACGTGGCGGCACTTACCTACGATTCTTTCGGCCTTCTCTTCCAGGCCCTCAAGTCGGCGCCGAAACTGGACAGGGATGCGCTCAGGTATGCCATGGCGAAGATTCCCAAGTACGAGGGCGTGACGGGTAATATGCAGTTCAAGGAAGGCTCCGGTGATCCCACGAAGAGCGCCGTCATCGTGCAGATCAAGGGAGGAAAATTCGTTTACTTCGCAACCGCGAACCCCTGATGCTAAGAATCTTCCCTCTTCCCCGGAGGGAGAGCAAGATGTGACGGAATGACGTACGTCCTTCAGCAGCTACTGAACGCTCTCCAGGTCGGCAGCATATATGCATTGATTGCCCTGGGCTACACCATGGTGTACGGCATTCTGACCATGATTAACTTCGCCCACGGTGATCTCTTCATGGTAGGCGCCTTTCTCTGCTTCGCCGCCGCCGTATACCTCAAGCTTCCTTTTGTACCCGTTCTTGTCCTTTCCATGATCGGCGTTGCCTTCCTGGGTGTGGTGATAGAACGCTTTGCGTATAAGCCGCTCCGCCAGGCGCCTCGCGTCTCCGCGATCATCACTGCCTTGGGCGTCGGTCTCTTTCTCGAAAATTTCACCCTTGCCCTGAACCCCTATCCGAAGCAGATACCGCAGATTCTGGAAAATACGACGTGGACGTTCTTCGGACTTTCCGTCTCATCTCTGCAAGCTCTCGTCATCATCCTCTCCATAGTGCTCATGTGGCTCCTTGATGTGATCGTAAGAAGAACGATGGTCGGCATGGCCATGCGCGCCATCTCCTGGGACAAGACCGTCGCGCCCCTCCTCGGCGTCCCCGTCAACGTGATCATATCCGTCACGTTCGCGATCGGCACAAGTCTCGGCGGGGCTGCGGGGGTGATGTATGGTCTTGCGTATCCGGTGATCGATCCCTATATGGGCATCATGGTCGGATGGAAGGCGTTCATCGCCGCAGTGGTAGGCGGCATAGGAAACATTCGCGGTGCCATGATCGGCGGCTACATCCTGGGGGCAGTTGAAATACTGGTCGTCGCATTCCTGCCTTCCACGTATCGCGACTTCATAGCCTTTGTGCTGCTTCTGGTGCTCTTGATCTTCAGACCCTACGGCATACTGGGAAAACCGCACCCTCAGAAGGTGTAGTATTATATTTGTAAGATTTCTCCCTGCGGTCGAAATGACGGGGCAGTAATTTATAATCATGACTGTAAAACAATTCAAAGAAAAACTGGAAACGAAGCGCTGGCTGTTGCCCGCCCTCCTGATCTTCGTCTTTGCGCTGTCTGTGATCATCCAGCAGTTTGAGCTTCTTGACCCCTACGTCCAGTTGATCATAATGTACGTAGGAATAAACATCATCCTTACCTTGAGCCTCAACCTCATAAACGGATACATGGGTGAATTTTCCGTGGGACATGCGGGATTCATGGCCATAGGCGCATACGTCGCTTCATTCCTCACAGTGAAGGTGTTTCCTGCGACGTTGACAGCGTGGCTCTTTCCCCTTGCCGTAATCGCCGGCGGGGCTGTTGCGGGAACAGTCGGCCTTGTCGTCGCGTTCCCGTCCTTCAAGACTAGGGGCGACTACCTTGCCATCGTGACCCTTGCTTTCGGCATGATCGTCAAGTCCGCAATCGAAAACATCGACGCCCTAGGCGGGCCGCGCGGCTTTCTCGGCATGGAGAAGCTCTCCACCCTGCCCTGGGTATTCTTCTGGGTTCTGGTATCCGTGTGGGTGATAAGAAATCTCATCTACTCGAATTTCGGAAGAGGCGTACTTTCGATCCGCGAGGATGAGGTTGCAAGCGACCTGATGAGCGTGAACACGAACCACGTCAAGGTCCTTGCGTTTGTCGTCTCCTCATTTTTCGCCGGCATCGCGGGTGCGCTCTTTGCGCATCTCCTGCAGTTCATAAACCCGCGCGCCTTCGACATCATAAAGTCAACGGACATACTGATAATGGTCTACTTGGGCGGCATAGGCTCGATCGCCGGTTCGGTGATCGGCGCTACTGTCTACACCGTGCTCCTCGAAGTCCTGCGTCCAATGGGGATCTGGCGCATGGTCTTCATGCCGCTCGTCCTGGTGCTGCTGATGATCTTCCGGCCCAAGGGCATAATGGGGCTTCGCGAATTCCGCTGGTTCGTGCCCGTACGCGACATGCTGGCAAGCAGACTCTGGCGCGAGAAGAAGGCAGGCGTGTAATGTCTCTCCTCCGTACTGAAAGAGTGACGCATTACTTTGATGGCATCATCGCGGTCTCCGATTTCAATCTGAGCCTTGAGCCCCACGAACTTGTGGGCATCATCGGCCCGAACGGCGCGGGAAAGACGACGATCTTCAACCTGATCACCGGCGTCTATAGGGCAATCGATGGGAGCATCTCTTTCGATGGGAAGGAGATAGTAGGCATGACACCTAGCGGCATCACGGCACTCGGCATCGCACGCACCTTCCAGAACATCCGTCTCTTCAAAGAACTCACGGTCCTCGACAACGTCCGCATCGCCCACTATGCACGCGTTAAGTACTCGCCTGTCGAGGCGCTTCTTCACGTCGGTCGCTTCCAGAGGGAAGAGGAGGATATAATCGGTCATTCCATGGACCTCCTTGCCTTCCTGAAACTCGAAGCCTACGCAGATGAGATATCCAGGAACCTTCCGTATGGCCTGCAGCGGAGACTTGAGATAGCGAGAGCCCTGGCAACAAGACCGAAGCTCCTCCTCCTCGACGAGCCCGCGGCAGGCATGAACCCCAACGAGGTCACAGAGCTCATGGACTTCATCAGATGGATCCGAAAGGAGTTCGCTCTCACCATTCTCCTCATCGAGCATCAGATGCATCTGGTGATGAATGTCTGTGAGAGGCTGCTGGTTCTCGATTTCGGCGAAACGATTGCCGAGGGAAACCCGCGCGACATCCAGAATAACCCGCGCGTCCTTGAGGTATATCTCGGAGAGGTAGAGAGCTGATGGGTACTGGGAGAACCATTCTATCGATCGAGAATCTTACGATCTCCTACGGCAGCATAAAGGCCATAGACAATATTTCCCTGGAAGTAAACGAGGGCGAGATCGTAACTCTGATCGGCGCCAACGGCGCCGGCAAATCATCAACGCTCCACGCGATATCAGGCATCATACCTTACAGCGGCATGATCAGATACCAGGGGAAGAACATGCGCGGCATCGCCGCACACCGGATCGTTGCCATGGGCATGGCACAGGTGCCGGAAGGACGGGGCATCTTCGGAAATCTCACGGTTGCCGAAAACCTCAAGCTGGCAACCTGGCAGAGGAAAGACAAGTGTGAGATCGCCCGGGACTATGAACGCGTGTACGGCATATTCCCGCAGCTTGAGAAGAGGAGAGGTCAGCAGGGCGGCACTCTCTCGGGCGGTGAGCAGCAGATGCTCGCTCTCGCGAGGGCGCTCATGAGCAGGAGCAGCATGATGCTCCTCGACGAACCCTCGATGGGGCTCGCACCGGTACTTGTGCGCGACATCTTTCAGGTGCTCTGCGATATAAACAGGGCGGGTACCACGATCCTGCTCGTGGAGCAGAACGCGCATATGGCGCTTTCCATTGCCGCACGCGCCTACGTGCTGGAAACGGGAAGGATTTTACTCTCCGGACCGGGAAAGGAACTGCTCGGCGACCCCCGCGTCCGCGAGGCATATCTCGGTGTGAAGACGTAAGTTGGTCATATCTCCTCGCCGTTGGTCAGAATCAATGCCGCTGATGATATTTCTCTTGCCGGATACAACAATATGTACTAAATCAGACGCATCGCAAAAAACCAAGGAGCTTGCAATGATCAGATGTCTTGTCGCCGCGATAATTCTCCTCTTCACTACGCCGGTTTTTGGCACAATGGACGTCTTTGACCGGATCGACATAGACCGCAACGGAAAGATCGACAAACAAGAATTCCGGGGCGCCGTTGAAAAGATATTCGACAAGCTGGACACGAATAAGGACGGCTACCTGGACCGTGAAGAATTCAGGGCCTTGAAGATTCCGGACGCTGACAGGATATTCGACAAACTGGATAAAGACGGCGAGGGCAGAATACCGAGGGAGAAATTCGTTTTACAGTCCATGGAGCGTTTTTATAAGATGGACGAAAATGGCGACGGCGTCATCGACAAGAGGGAATATCGGAGGGCGGCGGCGAGACTGTTTGACAGGCTCGACAAGAACAAGGACGGTTATCTCGACCGTGATGAGTTCAGGGCACTGGGGTTGCCCGATGCCGACAAGGTATTTGACAGACTCGATTCGAACAAGGACGGCAGATTATCGAAAGATGAATTTGTTAGAGGGGCCGTAAAGGATATCGAGTTCTTCGACAAGTCCCAACCTGCGTATCCCGATAAACATGAGCTTGACCTCCGTGCAGGAAGCGAGAGCCTCCCGAAGGATGCTCCGGCCGTAAGACCATTCTTCATCTTCTACTTCTGACCTTATCTCCCCGCAAGATAAGGAGTAACCCATCTTCTTGGTCATCAGATTTCGTTTGACTTCCAAAATACTCACACATATACTCCAACGGTCTAAGAAGAAATCCTTGTCATATCCGATTGTAAGGGTGCTTGGCGTCATACGTCAAATAGAAGAACTTACAACATCGAGTCAGAAAAAATTCAGGAAAGCGTGATGAAAGCCGGCAATAGATTGAAGGAAAATGATCCGGAAAATAAAGTAAGAACGGGGGCCGCCGTATTTACCGATACAATAAATGATTTAGACATCTCCTATCTTTTTGGACATACCGGCGGCGCCATAATGCCGATGTATGTCGAGTTAAACGAGAGGGTGAACAGAAAAGAAAAGACGCCACAGGTTATACTATTCCGGCATGAGCAGGGGGCGGGGCATGCCGCTGAAGGTTACGCCAAGATCACCGGGAAGCCTGGATTTGTCTGCGTAACATCCGGACCTGCTTCAACGAACATTGTCACGCCTATTGCCGACGCGTTCATGGATTCGATACCGGTTATATTTGTGACTGGGCAGGTATCTTCTCCGGGGATTGGAACCGATGCCTTCCAGGAAGTTCCGATTACGCTCATCGTATCGCAAATAACAAAGATCGCCTTACTGATAAAGACTGCCGATGAGATAGAAGGGGCTCTTAGGCTCGCCCATGAACTCACTACAACGGGCAGAAAAGGACCAGTTCTGATCGATATCTGCAGGGATGCATTGATCGGAACCGAGACCCCGGAGAATCACAAGGTCCCTTTTGCCGTAAAGATGAAGAAGGCAGTCGATGATTTCGATAAAGCCGCAATAGATGAGATGCTGGGTCGCTTTGCCGCCGCGAAGAGGCCTATGCTGTACGTAGGAGGCGGGATCAAGGTCGAAGACTCCCAGAATCTACTGAGGAGGTTTGCGAAGAAATATGACACGCCTGTAGGAATGACGCTTATGTCACTGGGAACAATTGACAGGAAAGACCGGCTTTCCCTCGGCATGCTGGGTATTCACGGAACGGTAGAGGCAAATTATTCGGCATTGAATGCAGATTGTATATTGGCCATCGGTGCGAGGTTTGATGACAGGGTTGCCGTAAAAGGCTTTGGGAAAAATGCAAGAATAATAGCCCATGTCGATATCGATCCTGCGGAAATAAACAAGATAAGAAAGGTCGATTATTCCATAAATACGTCTGCGAAAAAATTCCTCGAATATGCCCTGAAGCACGGACCGGAAAGAACCGAGTCACTTACAGAATGGCATGTTGAAATAGCGAAGTGGAAGAAATCGAATCCGAAACTCGATGATGACAAGGACGTCGTCGTGCCGCAGAGATTTATCAAAGAACTATCCGACCTGACGTCCGGCGACGCCGTTGTCGCCACAGGCGTCGGGCAGCATCAGATGTGGACGGCGCAATACTATGAATTCAAGAATCCGAAAGATTTCCTGACATCCGGCGGCTTGGGAACAATGGGCTGCGGACTGCCTGCGGCGATCGGTGCGTATTACGCCAACAAGGATAGAGAAGTATTGCTTATTGATGGTGACGGAAGCTTCCAGATGAACATCCAGGAGCTGGCAACTGTTGCTGCAAACAGGATACCTGTAAAGATGTTTGTCTTGAATAATGGGCTGTGGGGCCTGCCCATGCAGTGGCATGAGATGTTTGACCGCGGAAACCTGTTTGAATGCTGCCTCGATAGAAGCATAGAATGCCCTGTAGGATGCTCGTCTTTCAAGGACTGCGTGAAGCGAAGCCGCAATCCCGACCTCGTTGCACTCTCAGATGTGTACCCGGGAATAAAAACAAAGAGGATTTCCAGGCCCGAAGAAGTCACGCCCGCGATAAAGGAGGCATTGGCCTATAAAGGTCCTTACCTTCTAGATGTTGAAATAAAGAAAGAGTCTTACATCCTCCCCATCATTCCTCCCCGGGCGGGGATTGATGAGATGATAACAGAAGTAAAGAAATAAACCGCCATGACAATTCTTGTGACGATCTTCAATGAGTGGCAGTTCCGATCGTCGCAGTTATGTATTCGTGGACTTCCTTGATCCTTGAAGAAAGGGCCCCGTGCTTTCCCGAAAGCTGTTGCCGGCAGACTTCTTCGAACCGGGCTGGGATGTGCCCTGACAGGAGTTCGTCGAGATAGCCCAGCTCGAAATAAGCCTTCTTCTCGGACAAGTATTTGTCTTTCCTGTGCAGAAGATCCGTGACGGCTCTTGCGATATTGCACAGGCGTAGAAACCAATCCATCTCCAAACCGTTATATGATCTGAAAAAGTAAACATCCCTTTGCTTTTCGAACATGCCGTCCCGCGCGAGCGACTTCTGAATAGACGTCCCGGGGTAAGGAATCAGTGTCTCTGCGTACACAATCTCCGCTCCCATTTCAAAGATTCGCCTTGCCAACCGGATGGTTTCTTTCATTGTTGCAATTGTATCTCTGGGACCAAAGAGGATGAAATTTACGACAGGCATCAGGTCCTGCTCGATGCACAGGGCGACGCCCTTGATTACATGGTCCGGGCCTATACCTTTGTTGTAGTAATCGAGTACTTCCGGAGACCCTGATTCGGCGCCTATGTACAGCCCTTTGAAGCCTGCGTGACCGAGCAGGGAAGCCATGATCGGGTTCCGGCAGATATCGTCTATCCGGCCCTCCGCATAGAATTCCACACTGCCCGAAAGTCCCAGTCTCTCTATGCAGCTGCAAAGCTCCCTGATCCTCGGGGCACTCCCCGTAAAATTATCGTCAGTAAACATTATACTCTGGGCCCCGCCCTCAACGAGCATTCGTATTTCATTGGCTATTGACTTGGCGCTCCTCGTCCGGACAGTCTTTCCATACTGGGCACGGATGGAGCAGAAGCTACAGTTGTGCTGGCAACCCCTGCTCGAAGAAATGCTTCTTGTCCGGTATTTTTCGCCGTAAACGAGATGATGAACCGGTTCCCGCAGTTCATCGAGATTCTTCTCCAATGCCCTGTCGTTATTGTGAACTACACCACTGCCTTCCCGGTAGCTCAGTCCTTCAATTCCTGCGAAAGAATGCCCCGATGTAAAGTTATTAACAAGTTCGTGGAAGGTTCTCTCTCCTTCACCCCGGATACATACATCAACATCGCCATGCTCTCTCAGTATCTTATCGGACATGACAGTCGCATGGATCCCTCCCATAACGGTCAGGATATTTCTGTCGAATGTCTTCGCTGTCTCGCACACCTCAAGGGCGGAGGAAAAACTGTGGGACATGGCCGTGACACCGAGGATCTGCGGTTTCAATTCTCGAAGCCTGTCCGAAAGGGAATTTTTCCCTTCCTCTTCGGAGAAGATATCAAGATCGAGGATAGATACATCCATGCCGTCCGCAAGAAGCGGCGCCGCTAGATATTCCAGACCCAATGGCGGAATCTCCGAGCGTCCGTTATATCTCGGGTTCACAAGGAGTACGTTCGTTTTTGCCATGATTTATTCTGCCCTGACGGATTGATATCAATCGAACTGGAATATACAATATTTTGGTTGCGCTTGCTTGAGAAGTTTCCAGGTGGAACCAAACCAACAAATTATTGGCATGTCTTTTCCTCACAGGTCTGATATATCTATCGACATACATATACAGGCGGATGCGGGATGTTCATTATCGGCGGCAGGGCGCACTCTATAGAGCAGATTCATGAAGTCGGAAAACTCGGTTATCATTTTGCAGAGATATCGCTCTACATGCCGGATGACGTGGAGCGCGATCTCGACGAACTCCTGAAACTCAAGGCCCTCTATGGCATGGACTACCTAGCCCACTATCCGAATGAGGATGACGCCTTCGACGCAAAGATACTTGAGGAGCGGTTTGTCCCGCGCATGAAGAAACTCATCGGTCTTTCGCAGGCGCTAGGCATCACCAAGGGGACGTTTCACTTCTGGATGGACGACAGGTATGTATCCCATGAAACCATTGCCCGTAAGGTCGACCTTGCCGGGGAGATGGTTGGCACTGCCCGCACCTCCGGTGTCACCCTGTGCATCGAGAACCTGAGCGAGCGTTATTATCATTTCACACCGATGTTCGAGCGGATCCCTGATCTGAGAATGACCCTCGACATAGGTCATGCCCAGCTACTCTCAAAAGTCAATACATCCTTCGGCTTCATCGAAAACTATTTCTCCAGGATCGAACATGTTCACATTCATGACAACCGCGGCGGCAAATCGCCGAAGGATGACTTCCACCTGCCTTTGGGCGAAGGCACGGTGGACTATCCACGGATACTGTCGCTCCTTCAGAAAAAGGGCTATCAGTCAACAGTGTCCATGGAAGTGAAGATCCCCGACATGGCAAAGACGAGGGATGCGATCCTCCACTCTCTCGCGTGACCCGGGGGAGGGCAGCCCAAAAAAAGCTGGCAATTTTTTCACAGATGAAATAGGAAGACATGATTCGAAAATCAGTGCGCACAGGCGCCAAGTTGTAGAAGGAGTTTCTGCATGACCAAGGATATAAATTCGATCCGCGGCGGATCCAAGTATGTTCTCGATGAAGAGCTCGCAAAGGTTGTAAATATCTCCATGGCTCTTGAGATGCCTCTCCTTCTCAAAGGGGAGCCGGGCACGGGTAAGACGATGCTCGCCCACGCCATTGCCGAAAGCCTGAAGATGCCCCTCATCGTACTCAATGTAAAATCGAGCATGAAGCTTGTCGATGCCCTGTACCAGTATGACACCCTAACAAGGCTCAACGACAGCCGTTTCGGCGACTCCAAGCGCGACGTCAGCAACATCGAGGAATACATCCGCATGGGAAAGATCGGACAGGCCTTCGTATCGGAGGTGCGGACGGTTCTCCTCATCGATGAGATCGACAAGGCGGACAGCGATTTTCAGGACGATATGCTCGACGTCCTCGACCAGATGCAGTTCGACATCATAGAGATCGATAAGACGATAAGTGCGCGCCATCGGCCCGTGATCGTAATTACCTCCAACGCGAAGAAGGACCTTTCGGATCCGTTCCTCGGCCGCTGCAACTTTCATCACATCGCCTTTCCCGATGTGGCTACGATGCGGCTGATCGTTGGCGTTCATTTTCCCAACCTGAGCCGCGACCTCGCCGAGGCCTGCATCGATGCCTTCTACCGCCTGCGGGATTTCAAGGGGATCGAAAAGAAACCTGCCACGCGGGAACTGATCAACTGGATTCGTGCCCTGAAGACTGACCCCGACATGCATCTGAAATCTCTCTCGCGGGGAAACCCGCCCTATCTGGGCATCTTGTTTAAGAAGAGCGCTGACCTTGCTTCCGCAGCCCAGCAGGCATTGAGGATGCGCTAAGAGGAGCGGAATTTGTTTGTCGAATTCTTCTACACGCTGCGTGAGCGCGGGCTCCCTGTCTCTCCCACGTCATTCCTGCGCCTGCAGAGAGCCCTCAGCCTCGGCATGATCACATCCGTCGATGATTTCTACACTGCGGCACGATCGATCCTCGTAAAGAGCGAGCGCTACTTTGACATGTACGATCAGGTCTTCGCCCGTTTCTTCCGCGGCATCACCCTCGACCCGCCGAAAGAGGTCGACCTCACGGAGATCGTGAAGGCCCTTCTCGAGGAATGGCTCAAGAACCCGGCGCAGATCGCCGATGCACTCGGCCTCGATGAGTCGGAGCTTTCTAAGCTGACGCCCGACGAGCTGATCCAGTATTTTCTCGACAGGCTCAAGGATCAGACGGAGGCCCATCACGGAGGAAACCGCTGGATCGGCACGGGCGGCACGTCGCCTGTCGGGCATTCCGGCCATCATCCCGGCGGTATGCGCGTGGGAGGCAGGTCGCGAAACAAGTCCGCCGTCAAGGTCGCCATGGAGCGTCGCTACAAGGACTATTCCCAGGAAGGCCCTCTCACCGAGGTTCAGATGGGCGAGGCGCTGAAGCGTCTCCGCAGGATGATCCCCTCCGGCCCGAAGGATATCGTAAACATCGATAAGACAATCTACGAGACGATGCGGAACGCCGGAGAGATCGAGATCATTTTTGACCGGAGGCTCGCCGACCGCCTCAAGATCATCCTTATGATCGACAACGGCGGCTGGTCGATGGACCCCTATGTTGAGGTGGTTCAGACCCTTTTCCACTACGCCCGGAGCCAGTTTAAGGATCTCAAGATCTACTACTTCCACAACACGATCTACAGCCGCGTCTGGCAGGATGCCGAGCGCAGGTACAAACCGGAGCCGCTTGACGACTTCATCCGCAAGGACCCGGAAACGAGGCTCATCATCGTGGGCGACGCCAGCATGGCACCCTACGAGCTCATGCACACGAACGGGTCAATATACATCGATGAGGTCGAGGTCGGGACGGGCATGGAGCGTCTACAGTTCCTTGCCAAGACCTTCCGCCATTCCGTATGGCTCAATCCCCAGCCGGAAAGCGAGTGGCGCCACACATTCACGGTCGGCATGATCTGGCGCGTGTTTCCCATGTTCGAGCTGACCTTGGACGGCCTGGAAAAAGCGGTCCAGCACCTCGTCGCACGTCACTGAGTTCGAAGGGAAGCCTTATCAGCAAAGAGACGCGAGGACGATTCTCCTCAATCCTTCACTTCCTGCCTCAAAATATCCCAACTCTTGAGGAGGTCCGTGGCAACCTTCAGCTGATTATCTTCGGCAATATCCTGATCCCTGTTGGTCTGGTTCTTTCCCTGTGTTGATTTTGACTCTTCTTCCCCTCTTAAATGCGTCTCTATATCTTTTTCCCTTAGTACGGGTTCTTGCTCGGCACTCTCAGAAGTCTCAGTCGGCTCGACCTTAATATCAGGGATAATTCCTTCAGCCTGGATCGACCGGCCTTTAGGTGTATAATACAACGCGATGGTTAGCGTAATCGCCGAACCATCCCTGAAAGGAATCACCCCCTGAACGGACCCCTTCCCGAATGTCTTCGTCCCTACAATTACGGCCCGCCCGCTGTCCTGCAGCGCGCCGGTTACGATTTCCGCAGCGCTTGCGGTCCCTTCATTGACCAGGACTATGACGGGACATGTCGGCTTTCCTCCATATGCTTCCGCCGTGAATTCTGCTTCCGCATCCGGGTCCCGCCCCTTGATCGACACGATAACCTGTCCCTCCTTAAGAAAGAATTCCGACAGGAGAAGGGCCTCTTCGAGAAGGCCTCCGGGATTATTCCTGAGATCCAGGACTACACCGGTCAGAGGTTTCAAGCGATCGTTAAATTTGCCGAAGGCTTGTTTAACTTCGTCAGTTGTCTTTTCCTGGAAGTGTGAGATCCTGATATAACCGATGTTGAAGTCAAGATAGCTGTATTTTATGCTAGGTGTCTTAATGGTAGTTCTGGTAATTGTGACATCTCTCGGCTTCTTGAACGTCTTCCGCATGAACGTAATCTTCACCTTGGTGCCTTCAGGGCCCCTCAATCTTCTCACGATGTCTGTAATGGTCAGGTCTTTGATCGGCTTGTCGTCGATCGCGATGATCTGATCGCCGGTCCGTATACCTGATCTATGAGCTGGACCGCCTTCAATCGGCGATACAACGGTGAGTATAGAATCCACGATTGTTACTTCAAGGCCGATGCCGCCGAAACTGCCCGTTGTCTGAGCCTCCAGTTGCTTGTATACGTCCGGCGTCAGGAATGAACTGTGGGGGTCAAGCGATTTCAGCATGCCTTCGAGAGCCGCTTGAATCAACTTTTGCTGATCGACAGGTTCAACGTATTTCTCTTCGACGATACCGAGCACGTCTTTAAACATTTCGATACTGTCGAAAACGATCTGATCGGACGCGGTCGCTGCTCCTCCGCAATGCATCAATACTCCGGCTGCGGCAAGCAGCAGGATCACAGCGCTTCTGAGAAATTGTTTCATGGGAGTCATAGTCTTCCTCAC
>DATJBN010000114.1:0-3748 GCA_035515335.1 Syntrophales bacterium
ACCCTGACACCTCTTTTTTTTGCATCTTTTATCAGTCTCACAGCCCCGGCAGTGCTCACATGAGCGATGTGGAGAACGGCCCCCGTATAACTGGCTATGATTATGTCCCGGACGACCATCACATCTTCCGCTACATTGGGAATCCCCTGAAGGCCGAGCTCCGTGGACACGAAACCCTCATTCATCGATCCCCCGGCCGCGAGTGAAGTATCTTCGCAGTGCGAGATGATTGCCATGCCTAACGAGGACGCGTATTCGAGCGCCCACCGCATCAGTCCGCCTTTTGCAACCGGTTTCCCGTCGTCGGAAAATGCTACGGCGCCGGCATCCTTGAGGTCCATGAATTCCGTAAGCGAGACCCCTTCCTGACCCATGCTTACACATGCGATGGGATATACATTGACTGTGTTGCTCGTGGCCGCCCTTCTCTTGATATACTCCGTTACGGACCGGTTGTCATTGACGGGGCTGGTGTTTGGCATACAGGCGACGGAGGTAAAACCTCCTGCCGCTGCGGCCTCGCTTCCCGTTTGAACTGTCTCTTTGTATTCGAAGCCAGGTTCGCGCAGGTGGGTATGCATGTCGATCAATCCCGGTGAGACGACCATGCCTCTGACATCGATGATGGTCATTTCCTCTGCGGACGTCTTTCGGGAATTCGTCCTGGGCCTGGTTTTGCCCTTCCCGATCTCGGCGATCTTCCCATCTTCGATCGTAATGTCCCCCTGCAAATCGAGGTTCTGGGATGGGTCTATTATCCTTCCACCCGAGAGCACTAACTTCATGATTGGCCTCCTATGAGCAGATACAAGAGCGCCATGCGGACGGCCACACCGTTCGTCACCTGGTCGAGTATTATGGAATAAGGGCCGTCGGCTATGTCGGGCGCAATTTCAATCCCTCTATTGATCGGTCCCGGATGCATGACCAGGACGTCTTCTTTTGCAAGCTTGATGTTGTTTCTGTTAAGGCAGAAGTAGCTGGAATACTCCCTTAGGGAAGGGAATATCTTCTGCTGCTGTCTTTCGAGTTGTATCCGGAGCATCATGATTATATCAACGCCCTTGATCGCATCTCCAAGATTGTTGAAGACGGCAACTCCCATGCGTTCAATATCGCGGGGCATCATCGTTGCCGGCCCAGCCACGACGACCTCCGCCCCCATCTTCTTAAGGCCGTAGATGTTCGAACGGGCCACCCTGCTGTGTGCAATGTCGCCCACGATTGCGACCTTGAGACCAGAGATGGTGGCTTTCTTTTCCTTGATGGTCATCATGTCCAGGAGCGCCTGGGTGGGATGCTCATGGGCTCCGTCGCCTGCGTTGATTATGGACTGCTTGACCATCCTCGCAAGCATATGGGGCGCACCTGCCGCGCTGTGCCTGATGACAATGGCATCGGGATTCATTGCCTCGAGGTTCCGGGCGGTATCTATAAGGGTCTCGCCTTTCACAACACTGCTCGTCGTTGCGGAGATGTTTATTGTGTCTGCACTGAGCCTTTTCCCCGCGATCTCGAAAGAAGTTCTCGTCCTTGTACTTGCCTCAAAGAAAAGATTTACGACCGTCTTGCCTCTTAGGGTCGGAACCTTTTTGATCTCCCTTGTCGAGACCTCGATGAACGATTCAGCCGTATCGAGGATCAGGTTTATCTCATCTACGGACAGGTCTTTGATGCCGAGGATATCTTTTTTCATGAGCTTCATAGAGGAACCTCAAACAAGTAATCTGGCTGGTATAACTTATTCTTCATGTCACTGCTTCTCCGCCTGTATGACTACCTCGTCAACCCCGCTCTTTTCCATCAGGTTGACGACCACCGATTCCCAAAGCGATGAAGGCAGATTCTTGCCGACGAAATCTGCCCGGATGGGAAGCTCACGGTGCCCTCTGTCGATGAGCACGGCGAGCTGGATGAGTTTCGGCCTGCCGAAGTCGATGAGCGCGTCCATGGCGGCCCTTATCGTCCTGCCGGTAAAGAGGACATCGTCAACCAGAACGACCCTCTTGTCGTCCAAGGAAAAAGGGATATCCGTCCTGCCCAGAAGAGGTTTCTTATTTGGCAGGCGCAGGTCATCGCGGTAAAGTGTTATGTCCAAGACGCCGGTCGGCAAATCGACACCTTCGATTTTGGCCAGTTTCTTTTTCAGCCTTTCGGCTAGGAAGACGCCGCCCGTCCTGATTCCTACGAGACATAATTCCTCTGTGCCCTTGTTCTTTTCCAGGATTTCGTAGGCTATTCTGGTAAGGGACCTGTCTATTCCATCCGCATCCATGACAACCTTTTTCTGTTCCATTTCCGGTTTCACCTCTGAAATAAATACAAAAAAGCCTTCCCCTCATTCAGGGAAGGCTTGACTGGAAACTGATGATTGAATTGTGTCCATGTCCTTTTTCAATCTCTCCGGATTAAATTAAAAGGTTGCGAAGCGAGATATCTATTTTCAGATTACCACCGTGCAATCGGTTACTACATATCATACCGGTGGTGAGAAAAAAAGCTTTTTTATAAGGTGACCGCGATGCTTATTTCGGAATCCTCCCGATCCTGCTCCATCTGATCCTCGCGGGCACGCTCGCGATCCTGCCCCACACGGAACCGCTCTCGTCATAGGGCGCGATTGACCAGTATATGATGAAGGCCTTGCCCAGGACGTCCTTAAGGTCGACAGGCCCCCAGAATCTGCTGTCGTAGCTCTGGTCCCTGTTGTCGCCCATCACAAAAATCGAATCGGAACGAACAGTGAGCGGTCCAAAATTATCGCGAGGCTGTATCGAGCCGGGGATTATGAAGTCGTCGGTATAAACCCCATATGGGTCGTTGTAGGGCAAACCGTTTAAGTAAATCTTCTTGTTCCTGATCTCTATGGTGTCGCCCCCCACGGCGATGACCCGTTTTATGAAATCCTTCGAGCGGTCTTCGGGATATATGAAGACGACAATATCAGCCCGCTTCGGCTCGCTGATGGGAATAAGTGTACTCCTGACGAAGGGCACCTTTATGCCGTAGATGAATTTGTTTACAAGTATGTGATCTCCGATTTCGAAAGTCGGCTTCATGGAGCCGGAAGGTATCTTGAATGCCTGAATGACGAATGTCCTTATGAATAGGGCTATAAGGATCGCAATGACAATAGCTTCGGCATATTCCTGCAGTTTTGATTTTTGTTTAGCCATCGATTTAACCTTTCCGCGCCCCTTCCGTAAATTTCATGCGTTTATGAATATACATTCGACATCGTGATGACTATCATTGCCAGGGCAAAGGACCCCTTTAGGAGCATACCTGCGGCTCTTCCCAGGATGGCACGGTAGCCCACCCTGAGTGCGGGCTTCAGTTTGGATTGCTCGAATATCCCAACGGCAAGTACACTGGCAAATCCGCCGAGAAAACTCCCGGCGACGGTACCCAGGCCGAAAAGAATGGGAGTCAACGCCGCAGCACCTATGAAACCGCTGACCAGGGATATCCATATCACTCGCCCCGATATCCCAAATCTTGCAGCGCCGGCTACCCCCAGCCAAAAATCGATCGCCTCAGCCATTACACACATGACGATAAGGAGCAGAATAATCTTTATGCCGATCCTCTCGAAACCAGTGATAGAGGCATAAAGGATCACATCGATCAATATTATGGCCGTTCCAGGAATGCCGAAGATTATCGAAAAGATTCCTATGAATAGTACGAGGATAAAGACGCTTAGTCCTGCAATTTCAATAGGAGTCACTACTTATTTTCTCTTTTT
>DATJBN010000115.1:0-19390 GCA_035515335.1 Syntrophales bacterium
GGGGACTGCCGCTGTGGGATACAGGACGGAATCCATGCATGGGGCGGGTTCACCACAGGCACAGAGGATCATGATCTCGCGCCAGGGGAATCTCGAGCACAAGAAGAAGCTCGCGAAAGAGATCGCGGGGATCAAGGACAAATAGAATTAGTATCGTACAATAATTAAAGGAGAGGAAGACCTGTGAGGGAAGTCGTTATCATCAGCGGCGCGAGAACAGCGATCGGAAATTACATGGGTTCGCTTTCCGCATTCAGTCCCATTGAGTTGGGGGTCTTTGCACTGAAAGGGGCTATAGATAAGGCAGGCGTCGATAAGAGCCTCGTCCAGGAGGTTATTGGCGGCCAGTGCAATCAGGCGGGAGCGCCGGGAAATTCAGCCCGCCACGTGGCCCTGAAGGCGGGACTGCCCGTCGAGTCTTTTGCCTTCACGGTTCATCAGCAGTGTGCATCATCAATGCGCGCCGCTGAACTCCTGTCACAGGAGATCATGCTGGGTAAAGTCGATGTGGGTGCAGTTGTCGGCATCGAGAGCATGAGCAATGCTCCCTATCTGCTCTTCGGTTCACGTAAAGGATACAGACTGGGCGATGCCGAGAAGGTGCAGGACAGCCTGATGATCGGTGGCCTCGTCGATGTCCTGGTAGGCTACCACATGGGCATAACGGCAGAGAACATCGCTGAGGAGTACGGCATTACCAGAGAGGAGCAGGACGAATTCGCCACGTTGAGTAATCTTCGCGCGTGTCAAGCCATCAAGGAAGGCTGGTTCAAGGACGAGATCGTTCCTGTGGAGATCAAGACAAAGAAGGGCACTGTACTTTTTGATACGGATGAGCACCCCCAGGCCAATACTACAGTCGAAGCGCTGGCAAAATTGAAACCTGCCTTTAAGAAAGATGGCACAGTGACGGCAGGAAACGCATCCGGCTTGAATGATGGCGGCTCGGCCATGATCTTGATGGCTTCTGATACAGCGGAGAAGATGGGGCTTAAACCCGTGGCCAGGGTCGTTACCTCCGCTCCCGGTTCCGTTGAGCCGCGGGTCATGGGGATGGGCGTCGTCCCCGCGGTCCGCAACGCCTTAAAGCGCGGCGGCTTGAAACAGGATCAAATTGACTACTGGGAGTTCAACGAGGCATTCGCAGCGCAGGTCTTGGGAGTGAACCGGGAATTAAAGATCAGCCTGGACCGGCTAAATGCCGTTGGTTCCGGGATCGCCCTGGGTCATCCTGTCGGTGCAACCGGCGCGAGGATTATCATCACCATGATCAATGAGATGAAGCGCCGCGGGGTAAGGTACGGCTGCGCATCCTTGTGCGCGAGCGGTGGACCCGCGCATGCATTCATCATTGAATCTATGTAAATCAAGAGTGCTTTTGAAGAGAACGATCTAAACCGGCCGGATTATATCCGGCCTTGTGTATTCTGGTATGTTGCTTCATAATTCTGTAAAAGGTTTTTCCCATGAAGCGCACCATTTACACGATAGGCCATTCCACTCACACGGCCGATGAGTTTGTCTCAATTATTCATGCGCACGGGATCGAAACGGTCGTCGACGTCCGGTCCGTTCCCGGATCCCGCCACAACCCTCAGTTTAATAAAGAAGAATTGGAAAAAACTCTGCGTGAGCAGAAGATGGACTATGTTCACCTCAAGGCACTTGGGGGGTTACGGCACACCACAAAGGCCTCTGTGAATACGGGCTGGAGGAATGCGTCCTTCCGGGGATTCGCGGATTATATGCAGACTCCTGAGTTTGCAGGGGGAATAGAGGAACTGATAGAACTTGCCCGGGAGAAGAAGGTTGCGATCATGTGTTCCGAGGCCGTCCCGTGGCGCTGCCACAGGTCTCTCATCGGCGACGCTCTCCTCGTGCGCGGTTTTCACGTTGAGGACATCATGAGCGCCGCGACTTCGAAACCTCATAGCCTGACACCGTGGGCGAAGGTGGCTGGCAAAGAGATTACGTACCCGGGTGTGATCTGAGGAAGTGAAATCAGGAAAGGACAATCTCCCCCGTTACGAGAGTTATTTATTTTTCCCCTTGGTCTTTCCCAGAAAGCCTTCTTCGCGGAGCCACTCCTCGGTCATCCGCATCCCGTCCGGGAGTGACACGCGGGGTTCGTAGCCGAGCTCGCGCCTTGCCTTCTCAATATTGAAGCGCGTCTTGCCTGCGAGATAACGGACAGCCTCCCTCGTGGTCTTTGGCTGACCTCCCGTTACTTTTGCGATTAACTCCATTCCAAGAGCGATAGCCTGCCCGAGTTTTTCAGGGACGGAGCGCATCTTCGGCTTGCCTGCCATCTTCGCGTAGCAGCCGAAGAATTCCTTCCATGGAACTGCAACGCCGTCGGTAATAACATAGGCGTGCCCGACGGTCTCGTCGCGTTTTGCCGCTGCGACTATCGCGTCGACGAGATTATCAATGTACACACAATTGCAAAGTCCCGTCCCTCCATTGATGAGCATCACCTGGCCTGCGGTTACCATATTGATTGGCCGGATAGTCCAAGGCCTGGAATGCGGGCCGTAGACATTTGCGGGCCGTATCACGACAACAGGCAGTCCGGCGTTTCGGTGATGCGCCCAAACCACTTCTTCCGCCGCGATCTTCGTGTCACAATAGAGGTTACCGCACGGCTGGTAAGGAGTGTTCTCATCTGCTCCGTCCGGCGGATTCAGACCATACACGGCTACGCTACTCATATATACAAGTTTCTTGACGCCTGCTTCAATAGAGGCCTTGACGATATTCTCCGTTCCTTCCACGATGGTCCGGCAGAATTCCTTCTTATCACCGGTACTCGCCGATGTGAAACCGGCACAGTGAAACACGATATCGCATCCGGAAGCAGCCGTAATCAGCGAATCCGGATCGAGGAGGTTACCCTTGACAATTTGCACGGGCAGCTTTCTCAATCGGCCCGCTTTTCCGATATGGCGTACCATGGCGCGCACGCGCACGCCCTCTTCATTTGCCAGCCTTTCCGCAAGCCTGCCGCCGATGAAGCCGGAAGCGCCTGTCACGAGAGCAGTGAGACCGCGAATCTCCACAATGCCTCCATATTAACCGTGCGCTTCGCCCCAGTTCCTTCCGACGGAGATGTCGACCTTGAGGGGCACCTTGAGGTTGATTACCTCCTCCATCTCTTTCTTGACCAGGTGGACCACTTCTTCTTTCTCAGAGAGAGGGACCTCGAAGACCAACTCATCGTGGACCTGCATGATCATGCTTGCCGACAAACGTTTCTTCGCGATGAGGTGTGAGATGTTTATCATGGCCACCTTAATGAGATCCGCCGCAGTCCCCTGGATAGGGGTATTGATCGCCATCCGCTCGGCAAACTGTCTGACAGGCACATTGCTGCTGTTTACCTCCGGGAGATAGCGTCGTCTGTTGAGGAGCGTGGTTACGAATCCATCCCTGCGCGCACACTCGAGGATTCTGTTCAGATATGTCCTCACCTCACTGTACTTGCTGAAATATTCATCGATGAACGACTGGGCGGTTTTCTGCGGTACGCTCAATTCCTTGGACAGGCCGAAGGCGCTCATGCCGTAGAGGATGCCGAAATTGATCACTTTCGCCTGCCGCCTCATATCCGCCGTAACCATCTCGGGGAAGACGCCGAAGACATTCGCCGCCGTTGCCGTATGTATGTCAACGTCCTCCATGAAGGCCCCTATCAGCACCTTGTCATTTGAAAGATGTGCAAGTATGCGAAGCTCTATCTGAGAGTAATCGGCAGAGACGATCTCAAAGCCTTCTGGTGCTATAAAAGCCTGCCTTATCCTTTTCCCTTCGGGCGTACGCGCCGGGATGTTCTGCAGGTTCGGATTGCTCGAAGAAAGCCTTCCTGTCGCGGTAACGGCCTGATTGTAAGATGTATGGATACGGCTTGTCTCCGGATTGATTAGCGCGGGCAGTGCGTCGATGTACGTGGACTTAAGCTTTGCCATCGCTCGGTAGGAAACGATCTCGGCCGGGAGTTCATGGCTCTTGGCAAGGTTCGTCAGTACCTCGACGTCCGTGGAATGTCCCTCCTTTGTCTTTCTCCCCCTGGGGAGACCGAGCTTTTCAAACAGGATCGCCTGGAGCTGCTTCGGTGAATTGATGTTGAATTTTTCTCCTGCGAGGCTGTAGATATTTTCCTCCGTCATGGAGAGCAATTGCTCCATCTCCTCAGACAGCGTTTTCAAGAGTTTGGTGTCGAGAAGGACACCTTTCTTCTCCATGGTCGCAAGAACGGAAATGAGCGGCATCTCGACCTCGTAATAGAGCTCTTTGAATCCGTCCTGAATTATTTTTTCATGGAGTATTGCGGCGAGTCCCATGATGCAATCCGCCCTCCGGCACGCATAATCCTTGACCCGCTCGACAGGCACGGCGCTGAAAGGAAGAGCCTTGGCACCGCTCCCAACCAACTCCTTCGGATACGCAATCTGCCTGCCCATGTAATCCCGCACGACGTCGGCAAGTTCGAAGCTGTGCTTCGCAGGATTGAGGATATACGAGCTAACCATCGTGTCGCACCCGAGACCACGGAGTTCGACGCCTCCTCTTGCGAAGATGATGAGTGCGTCTTTCAGGTCGTGGCCGTGTTTTTTTACTTTGTCAGAGGAAAGGAAGGGGGCAAGCCTTGAGAGAACTCTATCAGTACCAAGCTGCTCCGGCATACCCATGTAGTCGTGGCCGAGAGGGATGTAAGAGGCTTCCCCGGGGGAGGTGGAGACAGAAATGCCGACGATCTCGGCAAGCATCGGTATATCGGAGCTCGCAACTATTGCGAAGCCGAACTCCGGAACATTTTGCAGCCGATCGAAGAGGGCTGTGAGAGCTTCCTCTTTCAGGATAAGATGGTATTGCTCTTTCCGTGACTCACCCTTCACCTTCAGCTCCTGGAGGAGTGACGAAAATTCAAACTCCTTGAAGAGTTTCTGCAAAGCCTCATTGTCAGGCCCTTCGTACCGCGTGCTTTCGAGCGTGATATCAAAGTCTGCATCGGTCTTTATTTTGGCGAGATCATGGCTCATCCTCGCCTGGTCAACGTATGCGCGCAGGCTTTCGCGAGTCTTCGGGTTCCTGACCTTGTCCGCATTTTTGAGGACTCCCTCTACCGAACCGAACTCCTCGATCAGACGCTGGGCCGTCTTTGGTCCTATGCCCGGGACGCCGGGGATATTGTCTGACTGGTCGCCCGTAAGACCGAGTATCTCCGTAACCTTGTCGGGGCCCACACCGAAACGTTCTTTCACAGCTTCGACATCGTATGACTTATCTTTCATGGTATCGATCATCAGGATGTCGGGGGAGATGAGCTGCATCATATCCTTGTCCCCGGAGACGATTACCGTCTTGATACCGCTAACCTCAAATTTCTTCGCAATGGTCCCTATGATGTCATCCGCCTCGAGTCCCTCTTTTTCCAGCACGGGGATCGAGAAACCGCGGATGACGTCTTTGATGTAAGGTATCTGCATTACCAGGTCGTCGGGCGTGGGCCTCCTCGTGGCCTTGTACGCCTCGTACGCCTCATGGCGAAAGGTGGGGCCCTTGAGATCGAACACCACGGCAATGTGCCGGGGATTCTTTTCGCGCAGGAGTTTCAAGAGCATGTTGGTGAAGCCGTAGATCGCGTTCGTGGGAAACCCCTTGGAGTTGGAGAGTTCTCTGATCGCATAGAATGCGCGGTATATGTAGTTGCTCCCGTCGATGAGATAGAGGGTAGGTTTTTCAGCTTCTTTGGTCATAAGTCTTTTTTGTCATTTCGAGTGCAACGAGAAATCCTTGTCCCGAACGAAGAAAGGCATCTTAGATTCCTCATGTACATTCGGAATGACAAGACAGGCTATTTAGTCAATCACAGTTCAAACGTCGCGTCGATCTTGAAGGTTTGTGCTGCACTCATACTGGTGACGTCGGCAATGCCGGTCCGCTCACGTATCTCCGCCAGGTATTTATTTAAGGTGTCCTGATCGCGAGCGATGAATGTGAACCACACGTTGTAGTCGTGTTTTCTCCTGTAGTTGTGGGTGACACCGGCGTAGGAGTTTACAACATCGACAAAATCTTTCAACTTCTCTTTCGGTACCCGCGCCGCACAGAGGGTGCTTGCAAAGCCAAGTTTCCGGGTATCGAACACCGCGCCGATCCTGCGGATGATCCCCTCGTCTTTCAATTTTCTTACGCGCTTGAGAACCCCAGATTCTTTGAGGCCTAAACCTTCGGCAATCGCCTTCCAAGGTTCAGCCACTACAGGGAAGTCTTTCTGGATGATATTCAGGATCTTTTTGTCGATTGCGTCCATCATCTTTTCGGTTTGTATATGCAGAACGGCTCTTCCGCAAGGTAGTCGCCGGTGATCTCATAAGCGCGCGCGCGGCAGCCGCCGCAGACATTGATAAATTCGCAGCGGCCGCATTTGCCCTTGTATTTTTTCAAATCGCGGAGGTTGGCAAATACCGCTGAATTCTCCCATATCTCCCTGAATCTATTTTCTCTAACATTTCCGCAGTTGACCTCAAGATAGCCGCAGGCCTGCACCTGTCCGGTGTGCGATACGAAGCAGAAGGCGCTACCGCCGAGACAGCCGCGCGTCATCGCATGCAGCGGATCTCTTAATCCCTGCTCTTTTGCAGTTGACACCTGACCCCTGGTCCCTGACCTCTGTTTCAATATTCTGTAATAGTGCGGCGCGCAGGTGGCCTTTAACTGTATCGGACAACTCAGGCTCGCCTCGTGGAACCAGTTCAAGCTTCTTTCATACTCTGCTGGCGATATGGCCTGCCCGGCCATTTCCTTTCCCCTGCCTGTCGGGACGAGAAGGAAGATATGATGAGCGGCGGCGGCGAGGCTGACGGCGAGGGCCATAATATCCGGGAGCTGCGCGAGGTTCGCCTTCGTTATAGTTGTGTTGATCTGGAATTCAACGCCCGTTTCTTTCAATATATCGATGCCCTTGAGGGCTCCCGCGAATGCCCCCGTCACGTTGCGGAACGCATCATGGCTCTTTGCATCCATGCCGTCGATGCTGATGCTGACGCGCTTGATGCCCGATGCGAGCATCTTTCCGGCACTCTCCTTTGTAACAAGCGTGCCGTTCGTTGCCATCACCATGCGGAGTCCTTTGTTGTCTCCGTAGGCGGCGATCTCGAATATATCTTCGCGGAGGAGCGGTTCGCCGCCTGTTAGGATGACAATGGGTTTGCTCACGGCAGCGATCTCGTCAACCAGGCGGAAGGCCTCGTCCGTTGCGAGTTCACCGCCATAGGGACCGTGCTTCGCGGAAGCGCGGCAATGGACGCAGGCGAGGTTACAGCTCCTGGTGACTTCCCAGGCAACCATGCGCAGGGTATGGGGCAGGACTTTCTTGTTCATTTCCGGAGAAACTTTGCCGCCTCCAGGGCGAAGTAGGTTAAGATGATATCGGCGCCCGCCCTCTTGATAGCCGTCAGCACTTCCATCATCGCCCTTTCTCCATCCATCCATCCCAGTTTGGCTGCGGCCTTGATCATGGAGAACTCGCCGCTCACGTTGTAGGCTGCGATAGGGAGATCGAATTCCTCGCGCGCGCGCCGGATGACATCCAGGTAGGGCAGGGCAGGCTTAACCATGATTATGTCCGCACCCTCTTCCACATCTAGGCTGATTTCGCGGATTGCTTCGTCCGCATTCGGCGGGTCCATCTGATACGACTTGCGGTCGCCGAACTGCGGCGCGCTTTCCGCCGCCTCGCGGAAAGGGCCGTAGAAACAAGACGCGTATTTTGCAGAGTACGCCATGATCGGTATATTCTCGAAGTCCGATTCGTCGAGTGCTTCACGGATCGCTCCGACCTGACCGTCCATCATTGCGGACGGCGCCACCATGTCGGCACCGGCCCTCGCATGAGATACGGCCGTCTCCGCGAGGACCTCGATCGATGCGTCGTTGTCGACATCGCCTTTCTCGATCATCCCGCAGTGGCCGTGGCTCGTGTATTCGCAGAGGCAGACGTCGGTTATGACCACGATGTCCGGCACCTTGTCTTTAATCCTCTTCACAGCCTGCTGGATAATGCCTTTCTCTATAAAGGCGCCGGTTGCCAGCTCGTCCTTCTTATCCGGGATGCCGAAAAGGAGAACTGCGGGGATGCCCAGGTCCTTCGCCTTCTGGACTTCTTTGACAAGATTATCGACTGACATCTGGAAATTTCCAGGCATCGAGCTGATCGGTTTCTTTACATCCTTCCCGAAAGTAACAAAGAGAGGATAAACGAAGTCGTCGACGGAAAGCTTCGTCTCTCGTATCATCCTCCTCATGTTCTCATTCTTTCTCAACCGTCGCGGTCTGTAAGCAGGAAAGTACATGATCTAATCCCCCCTCATCTTTCTTTACGTTTATTATCTTTGCTGAAGTATTTTTTCAGCGTCTCAACAAGTCCCTCTACTGTATAACGCTCCTGGACAATATCAACGGGAAGCCCCGCCCTCTTTGCCGCTTCCGCGGTAACGGGCCCTATACATGCAACCCTGACTTTCTTCGGTGTGACATAATCCTGCCCCATGATAGCCATGAAGTTCTCAACCGTAGAAGGGCTTGTAAAGGTGATGACATCCACCTTTCCCTCCTTCAGAAGCTTTCCCAATTCGGCCTTCTTCTTTCCTGAGCCGACGGTTCGATATGCCGTTACCACGTCGACCTTCGCGCCCAGTTTCGCAAGTTCCTCGGGAATCACATCCCTGGCCCTTTCGGCCCGGGGAAGCAATATCTTCTCACCCCTGATATCAATCTTTCTGAAGGCCTTGACGACTCCCTCGGAGATATACTCCTCCGGCACGAGATCGACGCTGATGCCAGACTCCTCAAGTTTCGCCGCTGTCGCCGGCCCGATCGTACAGATACGGATATCCTTTAGGTCGCGCATGTCCTTTCCCAGTTCACGGAGACGGGCAAGAAAGAAGCTCACGCCGTTTGCACTCGTGAATATTATCCAGCGGTACTCCGTAAGACGTGCGATGACCTTGTCGAGATCCCCATAATCTTCAGGCGGCACAATCGTGATCGTTGGGAAACTGATGACACGCGCCCCTTCCGCATGGAGGAGAGCGGCGAAATCTTCGGCCTGCGTCACCGGTCTCGTGATCACAATGCCCTTGCCGAAGAGAGGCTTTGTCTCGTACCAGTTAAGGACGCTGCGGAGATCCACGACGCCTCCCACCACAAGCACTGCGGGAGGAGAAAAACTCCTCTCCTTCGCCTTGGCGGCGATATCGCCAAGGGTACCTGTCAGCGTCTCCTGATCTTCCGTGGTTCCCCATCTGATGAGTGCAGCCGGTGTACCGACCTCTTTGCCGTGGACCATCAGGTTAGAGGTAATCTTCGCAAGATTCTTTACTCCCATAAGAAATACCACCGTGCCGATTCCCGCAAGACACTCCCAGTCTATTTTGGTTTCTTCCTTGGTCGCGTTTTCATGTCCGGTGACAAAGGCGACCGTGGAGGTGTGACCGCGATGAGTGAGCGGTATGCCCGCATACGCAGGGACAGCGGCTGCGGATGTGACACCGGGGATCACCTCAAAGGGAATGCCGGACTGCGCGAGTATCTCCGCCTCCTCGCCTCCGCGTCCGAAGATGAACGGGTCTCCGCCTTTCAGTCTCGCGACAACATTTCCTTTCTTTGCCTCTTCGAGGAGAAGTCGATTTATCTCATCCTGCGGCAGTGTATGCTGGCCGCCCTTCTTGCCCGCGTAAATCAGGCGTGCCGACTCCTTTGCCTGTCTCACGATATCTTCACTCACAAGATAATCGTAGATGATAACGTCCGCCTTCTTGAGGCATCGCAAACCTCTTATCGTAAACAGTCCAGGGTCCCCCGGACCGGCACCGATGATATATACCTTACCTTTCTTCACTGACAGAGTCCTCTTCTGTAAACCTCATCGAGTATCGTCTTCCCACCCCTGGACAGGATTTTTTCTGCGAGGAGCGTCCCTAAAGCCTCTGCGTCCGCACTCGGCCCGCTTACCTCATCTCTTATCAATTCCCTGCCGTCGAGGCTTCCGAGAAGGCCGCTGATAGTCAGGCGATCTTCGTTCTTCACTCCGTATGCGGCTACCGGCAACTGGCAGCCGCCGCCGAGCTTCCTGAGAAAAGCCCGCTCTGCCTCCATCTCCACCCACGTCTTTGGATGATTGAGGAAGGCAAGAGCGTTCTTCACTGCGTCATCATTCTTTCTCGATTCAATTCCCAACACACCCTGTCCCACGGCGGGGAGCATCGTCGTGACCGGTATTATTTCCGTTGCGCGATCCAGCCATCCCATGCGCGTGAGTCCTGCGGCCGCGACGATGATGCCGTCAAGGCCGTCGGAGTGTATCTTCTTCATTCGCGTGTCGAGGTTTCCGCGCACAGGAACGAGCTCAATGCCAGGAAAGATGTGCAGGAGCTGAAATCCCCGTCTCAGCGAGCCCGTGCCGATGCGCGCGCCTTTCGGCATATCTTTGAGCTTTTTCCCGTCCCTCGATATCAGGACATCGCGGGGGTCTTCTCTTTCGGACACAACACCGATCTCGAGCCCATCGGGAAGCTCCATCGGAACGTCCTTCATGCTGTGTACTGCGATGTCTATCTCGTTTCTCAGCAGGGCATCCTCGATCTCTTTTACGAACAGACCCTTTCCGCCGACTTTCGCGAGAGGCACATCCTGCAGGATGTCTCCTTTTGTCTTGATCACTACATGTTCCACGGCAACTGCAGGCAACCCAGTCTTCAGTCTCTCAGCAACCCAGTTGGTCTGCGTCAGCGCAAGAAGGCTTCCCCGCGTCCCTATTCTCAGCGTATCTCTAATCTCCCTCTCCTCTCATTTATCATCCAGGCCGAAGAGCCGTCTGATCGCCGCGATATAAGGCAGTGCGCTGTTGTCCCTGCTCTCTTCCTTGAGTCCGGTAATCGGGCCGTGAAGGACCTTGTTGATTACCGATTTCACCATGATCTCGATGTTTCTCTTTTCGTCTTCGGAGAGGTTCTCCATCCATGGTGAGGATTTTGCAATCTCACCCTTGATTATGCCTTCCATCTTTTCCCGGAGGGAGATGATCGTCGGCACGACCTCAAGGGCGTTGTACCATTCGAGATACTTTGCCACTTCTTCATCGATGATGGTCTCCGCCTTCTCGGCTTCTTTCTTCCGGCTCGAGAGATTCGTATCCACAATTTGCTGAAGGTCGTCTATGTTGTAGAGGTAAACGTTATCGATCTCACCCACGGCGGGGTCGACGTCTCTCGGCACCGCTATATCAATCAGGAAGAGCAGACGGTTCCTGCGTCTCCGTATGGCCGCCTCGATCATCGGGGGCGTGAGCACATAGCCGGGAGCTCCCGTCGAAGCGATCACGATGTCTATGTCATGCAGCTTTTCCGGGATGGCGTTAAACTCTACCGCCGTCCCGTGGAAGTCCTCGGCCATCTTCACGGCTCGGGCATATGTCCTGTTCGCGATCAACATATTCCCAACATTCCTGCTTGCAAGGTGTTTCGCCGCAAGCTCCGACATCTCGCCTGCACCTATCAGGAGGACGTTCCTGCCTTCGAGTGCGCCGAATATCTTCTTTGCGAGCTCCACGGCGGCGAAGCTGACGGACACTGCGTTGTTGGCGATACCTGTTTCCGTTCTCACACGCTTTGCCGCCCGGAATGCGTGATGGATTATCTTATTAAGTATGACGCCCGTAGCGTTGTGGTCGACTGCCGTGCGGAACGCGTCCTTAACCTGGCCCAGTATCTGAGGTTCGCCCATCACCATGGAATCGATGCTTGCCGCGACACGGAAGAGATGCCGAACTGCTTCACGATCGACATAGAAATAGAGACACTTCTTCATATCTTCTTCGGACAGATTTCCGTGATGGAAGATGAATGTCCGGAGCTTCGCGTGGGCGCTTTCACTGTCTGCGACGTTTGCCAGAACCTCAACGCGGTTGCAGGTCGCAAGATACAGCCCCTCCTTTATTTCCGGCATGCTCATTATCTCCGCCAGATGATTGCTGTCATCGCCGCACGATATGGAAAGGCGTTCCCTGATCTCGAGAGGGGCAGTTTTATGGTTCATGCCGATTAGGATTATATTCATGGCGCTATATGAATTTGTGGGCAGTCACGAAGAAAATGCTCGTGAATGCGAGCGAAATCACGAGTGCAGCAAATCCGATGAGGACGAAGAGGGCGGCCCTGTGCCCCTTCCATCCCAGAGCGAGCCGCTGATGCAGAAGTACCGCATAGACGATCCAGGCGGCGAGCGTCCAGGTCTGCTTGGGGTCCCACTGCCACAGGCTTCCCCACACGCTCCTCGCCCAAACGGAACCCACGAGGATGCCGAGGGTGAGTAGCGAAAATCCCAGCATCAAGCAGACGTGATTGATCCTGTCGAGGTCGGAAAGGGAAGGAAGAACCTTGCTCATGCTCGTCACCTTCTTATGCTTCAGCATGCCCTCCTGGATCAGGTACATCGCGCCGGCGCATGTGGCGAGAACGAACAAGGCCTCGCCCGTGACGGAAAGGATTACGTGCACCGGCACAAGATTGCTCTGGAGCGCGGCGGGAATGGATACGTATCCGGCCATATCTTTCGAGGCGGCTATCATGAGGAGAAAGGTTACAGGAGATACGAAGGCGCCCAGCACCCTTGTCTTTGTCTTCAATTGAAATGCAAGATAGACGCCCGCCATGACCCAGGCGAAGAAGGAGAGTGCCTCATTGAGAGTGATCAGAGGGTTCTGGCCGGTTGCGATCCATCTGCTTGTGAAGAACATGGTGTGGAAGGCAAATGCAGAAAAAAGAATCCACGTGGAAACTCGCGCCACGATGACTTTTCGGCTGTAAAGTGACCCCAGGTATCCCAGGGTGCTTGAGAGATAAACAACGAGGGCCACTCTGAAAAAAACAATGTCCATCAGTCACCAACATCAATCTGTTCGCCGGTGATATCGGCGACGAGCTTTCTTACCTTTTCCCATCTTCCGTCTTTTATGTGTTTGAGGATGTCCGATTGTATGACCGCTTCAAACAATCTCCTGTTCTCATCGGAAGAGCGGCCCCTCTTGAGGAGCTTCTCCCGCAACTGTCCCATAATATCGAGGAGGGTTTTATATTCCTTCCCGAAGAGCGGCTCGAGATCCTCCCGCAGTTTTTTTGCAAGAGCAGGGCTTTTCCCTCCCGTCGATATGGCGATCAGGAGTTCACCACGCGTAAGAAGGGCGGGGAGAATAAAGTCGCATCTCTCGGGGTCGTCTACGATGTTGACAAGAACTCCTTTTTCTCTTGCATCGCTCGCGATCTTCGCATTCACTGCGTCCTGATCTGTCGCACCGATCACGAGGAACGCTCCATCGATCAAAGCCTTATCATAGCCGGCCTGGACGTGGGTTATCCGCCCTTCTTTTTTCCAGACTTCGAGGCCGGGTGTGAGATTTCTCCCAACTACGGTGACTGATGCCCCGAAGTCGAGGAGACGGGCCACCTTCCTCTCCGCAACATCGCCGCCTCCCACAACGACGCATCTTCTATTTGCTATGTCGAGAAACAGCGGGTAATATTGCACGGTCCTCCCCTATCCTGTCCTTGCTGCTACAGTGCTTAAGTATAGAGAACTAATGCAAACTATCATGAAGACCCTTAAAATTCAAGCTGCTTGAAATATGCCGGAAAAGAGGTTATAAAAGAATATCGAATAGTTTCAGGCCGAGGAGGAGCGGAGATGCCAGAATTGACCGAGCTTTCGGGAGAGAAAAAAGGAAAGTGGCTGAAGATAGAATTGTCCTTGTCGCCGCTTCTTACCGATGCGGTATCGAACTACCTCACCGAAACAGGCGTCCCCGGTGTATTTCAGGAAGAGCTCCTGCCGCAGTCCGAGGGCGGCTTTGAAATAACCGAAACCCGCAATGTACTGAAGGCCTACCTCCCGTTTGACGGACGCCTTGAGGACAGGGTGGCTCGTCTGAAAACATATCTGGACAGCGTTTCCAGCCTCTTTCCGGACGTCGAAGAACCGCATCTTTCAATGGAGATAACGGTCGAACAGGACTGGGCTGAGGAGTGGAAGAAATATTTCAAGCCCCTGAGGGTGAGCAAGAACATTGTCATCAAACCGACATGGGAGAGATACAACCCCTCCGGCCGCGACATCGTAATCGAGATCGATCCCGGGATGGCGTTCGGCACGGGGCAGCATCCTTCGACGCGGATGTGTCTCGAGGCGATCGAAGACATCATCCTGAGGGACAGAGCGGCCAGTAAGTGGAAAGTTCTCGATGTCGGGACCGGTACCGGTATCCTGGGCATCGCATGCGCGAAGCTGGGTGCAGAAAAGGTCGTGTGCGTTGACATCGATAAGAAGGCCGCGGCCATCGCCCGTGAAAATGCGGCAATCAACGGCGTGGAAAGCAGAGTGGAGATCATCAACCGTGATGTGATTACGATTAATGAACGGTTTGATCTCATTATCGCGAACCTCACGGCCAAGATACTGATACGTCTCCGCGACCATTTGCTTTCGCTCCTCGTCAAAGAAGGCTATCTCGTTATCTCGGGTATCATCGATCAGAATAAAGGTGATATAGAATCAAACTTCCTGAAGAATACGTTTGTCGTTTCCCGGACCTTCTCGGAAAAAGAATGGGTCTGCTACGTACTGCAAAGAAAATGAAACCGACCTTGACTACCGCAGGACCGGGCCTGGCGTTTCTGTGCTCTCCCCGGTTTCCCTCTAATCCTCAAACGTCCGTGGAGGATAACCCTTGACAGTTCCGAGAATTCACGTTCCGGGTGTAACCGAGGAAGGCAAGTTCTGTGAGCTTGGAGGGAGGGATCTCAGGTATGTCAGGTCCGTCCTCAGGATGAAGACAGGCGATCGACTGATTCTCTTTGACGGTGCCGGGTGCGAATGCGAAGCAGTGATAAGAACAGTCTCTTCAGAAGGCGTCAAGGTAGAGGTATTGAAAAAGAACATGATAGACGATCAGAATATAAGAATCACCATGTATCAGGCCTTGCCCAAAGGGAATAAGATGGACGCCATAGTAAGGAAAGCGACGGAGTTGGGTGCGGGCGTCATCATCCCCTTTACTTCGGCAAGATCCGTTCCACGGTTGACACAGGAAAAAGCGCGGGACAGAGTTTCGCGGTGGCGAAACATTGCTAAAGAGGCGGCGAGACAGAGCGGCAGGGCAGATATACCGGAGGTGGAAGAAATCCTTTCCTTTGACGAGATGCTTGCATCTTCGGAAGGACAGGCACTGAAGATCATTTTCTGGGAAGAGGAATTGGAAAGAGGCGTAAAAGAACTGCTCCGCGGCGAGAGAAATATAGCAGCGAAGAATATTTCCGCGATCATCGGCCCGGAAGGGGGATTCTCGAAAGAGGAAGTGGCGAGGGCCGCGGTGGCGGGCTTTATTAGCGTCAGCCTGGGCAGGTACGTATTAAAGGTGGAGACCGCTGCCGTCACCATTCTTTCGATCATCCAGTATGAGCTGGGTATCTTTGGCGGAGAGAGGCGGAGGGAGGGCGGTAGTGGCTGATAATCGTTTCGGAGGCTTCTGGAGAAGGGCGATGGCCTTTTCCATCGACAAGATCATTCTCTTCTTCATCTCTCTCTTCATCCTGTTCGCGGGTGCACTGGCATTGAGCATGGGCTTTTTATCCCACTATCGTGATCTCCTGCCGGAAAGAGTAGCGCAGGTTACCGTTGCCTTCATGTTCTTTTATCTCCTCATGACCGCGTTCATCGGGATGCTCTACTTTACATATTTCCACGGTGCGAGCGGTCAGACGCCTGGAAAGATGATCTTCGGCCTCAAGGTCATCCAGTCGACGGGAGAGGAAATGACATTCGGTCTCGCTTTTCTGAGATGGGTAGGGTACATTATATCCTGTCTCTGCTTTTACATCGGGTTTCTGTGGATCGCGTTCGACGGGAAGAAACAAGGATGGCACGATAAAATTGCGGGCACCCTCGTAGTCCGTGTCAGGAATATCGTCGACGGGCCTGCGTTCGCGCCGGAAGAAAAAGCCCTTGACAAAGAATGTGAGATTTTATAGACGAGACTTCCGTTTAATCACAAAAGAAAACAAATGGGTCGGTAGCTCAGTCGGTAGAGCACTGGACTGAAAATCCAGGTGTCGGCAGTTCGATTCTGCCCTGACCCACCATTAATTCAAGGGGTTAACCAACATGGTTATCCCCTTATTTGTTTCTGTGTGAGAATTCATCTGAGAATTTTGAATAGCATCTTGAAAGACTCTCATAGCTGAAGGAATTAAGATAATCGGCTACAAGTGCACAGTGCAGAGAAATGGCTCGGACTAGCCTGAAAGAAGGTGGCTGATCCATGAAGGGATGGCTGGATGAAGATGGATGGGACTAAAAATATCACGGGCTTGCCCTGTCCAATAGCGTTGTAGCGGTTAAACATAATCCTCAGCCTGAAGCTTTTCCTAGCAGTTTACCTACTTGAAAAGAAGAGGAACCAACATGCCTCGTCGTTATCCCCATGATAAGAAACACCCAATGGAAAATCATATGGGACAGCAATAGGTGTAAGAAATCATGCTCAGATTGCCACCTTGTGATCAGGCTCCCTGCCGCCCCCTTGTGCTGAACCCGGTATCTATTCTGACAATTTCTTTCTGAAGTTTTACCCGCCTCATTTGCTTTTTCATAATAGATTTCATATGCAAATCGTGATAATCACAGACACACAAGTGTACCAGAGGAAAAATCAATAGAATGCTCAAAACTGCCTAAGGGCGCATCATGAGAAAACAATTCATCTATAAGATTGTCGTCTTCTCTCTGCTCTTCTTCCTCAACAGTATTTCTTCTTATGCCAGAAACATGAACATCCTGGTGCAACCATTCCAGAACACAGGAGATGCGCAGTTGTCATGGATCTCAGCTGATAGGACACACACCGACATATCAAACTTGAAGATGGTCAAAACGATCGAGGATGTGCCATTTTCATGGATCTCAACTGGTATGACAGACACCATCGTAGTAGACTTGAACAATATTAGAAACATCAATGTCATCCTTGACAAGGACCGAAAGCAGGTCCTCGGAGAACTCAGATTTACACACTCTCGTTTGGTTGATGAAACAACAATTGTCAAGATCGGTAAGCTTACAGGAGCCGATATCATCTTCACCGGAAGTTTCCTAGTATCAGGGAATAGCATCCGTGTAATCTCTAAATTGATCAATGTTGAGACTGGAAAGGTTGAGAGTTCTACTAAACTGGATGGCACACTCGCTACTATATTCGACCTCCAAGACAAGGTGCTTTTCAGTCTGATGGGCGAAGCAGAAAAGATCAAAATAGCAGACATAAATCCGGTGAAGTTAACGGCAAAAGACAAAAAAACGATCGAAGGTAAATATAGACCAAAAACAGAAGCGTACGAATGGTATTCAAGGGGTCTGCAAACAATAGATAAGGATCCGAATCTGGCATTAGACTATTTTGATAGAGCAGTCAAAATAGATCAAAATTATACTGATCCACTCATACAGGCGGGTTTTGTTGCTGGATATACGCTAAATCTTTTCGATGAAGCCCACGATTACTTTAAGAATGCTAATATAATTTTCAAATCACGGGGCGACACATCATCCTTCGATTATTCCAACCTTATGGTGAACATCGGTCTTGTTTATTTCAGCAAAGGCGAAATTGACAAAGCTCTAAGATACTACGAGAATTCTCAAGCCATAAGGGACAGGCTCAGCTTGCAGAATACAGCTCATTATTCCTTGCTCATGACGAACATCGGCGCTGTTCACCAGTACAAAGGCCAATTCGACTCGGCCCTTAAGTACTTTCAGCATTCTCAAGTCATACATGCCAGTTTGGGCCTTTATAATACAGAAGGTTATGCTACTATCGTTATGAGCATGGGTAATGTTTACTTCAACAAAGGCGAAATCGACAAAGCTCTGAGATACTACGAGGATTCTCAAGCCATAAAGGACAGGATAGGCTTGCAGGATACAGTGGGTTGGGGCTATCTTCTATATTATCGTGCTAGGGTGTATGAAAAACAGGGCCAACGATATGCGGCAGGAAGATACTTCAGAATGGCCTATGACTCTTTTACTAGGGCTGATTATTCGGGGCATTGGAGAGATCTGGCCCTTAAAAATGCCGAGCGGTTGGGGTACTGAGCGACCGACGACTAACAAAACTTTTTATCTGATTCAACATTCCTATCGCTAATACTTTTGTCTTTCCAGAAACAGAATTGTTTAGTAGGCGTACTAAACAAATTGGATAACCCATTTTGGGGGAATGGTAAAAGCTACCCGCTTATCAGCCAGGTCGCTCTGTTTTCATCCTTTTCTCAATCGGGATTCGTTTTCTTTCGTGATGAATTACAACCGACTTCGGACTGGTTTTTATCGCACCTAAAAATTGAATTTCGAAGAGCGAGAAAAAAGCACGAAAAGGTTGCCGCTAACTCAAATCCGCCTATAATTTGTCAAATCCAAACCAGTTAAAATCACTCCTCTTTTTTAAGCAGTATTAGATTTACCCTAATAATATTGCAATATTTTTTCATTATTGCTTTTTCTCTGCGCCTAAGATAGCGAGAATTAAGGCGAGTAGCATCAAGGAGGTCTAAACTAACAGATCATCTCTCTTAATCTTTATGAATTAACGTGCAATGAAGAAAATAGATTTCATTACCGCCTTCCTTCTCTCCTCGCTTGTACTTGGAGTTGCCGCCGGAGCATTCTTCGTTTTCATCAATGAGCTGCACCTGCATGAGTCGTGGGGTTCAATTCTCTTGGATTTCGGCATCATGCTTCTAGTTGCGGCCTCAGGCCTATCATTAATTATCTGCTTTCAAGTAGCGTTAGATAAATTCCGAAACTTGAGAGCTAATAAAAGCAGAAGATGAAAGTCAGCAGGCTAGAATAATCGAACTTACAAAGTTGCGTACTAACTAATTTAAGAAAGCTATATATGGTTCATGCAATCGGAGTGATCAGTTCAGCTATTTCTTTTCAGAGTGACTTAGCATAACGCGAGATGACTTGTCGCCGGGCGCCCACAGTAATGCGTTGCTGAAGAAGGCGATCATGCTAGCAAGGTTGTAGCGAAGATGTGGATATTAAAAATAGTAGCCGTGTTAATGGGAGGGGTCATAGGGGCTTTTATCCTCGGACTTCCTGCTACTAAACTGGGGATAATTATGGATGAACGTCAGATTGGTTGGTATCGAGTGCTAAATCGAACGGATGAGGATATTGTGGTACGCATAGCTAGCCTTCTGGGTTTTGTACTTGGAGCATTGATCGTGGCCGACCGCCTTCTGTGATTCTTACATGCCTGGAGTATGATACCGTT
>DATJBN010000116.1:0-5576 GCA_035515335.1 Syntrophales bacterium
CATCCTTGTCAGCCGTTGCAATATCTGGTAGTGCACACTATCTGTGTTATTTTGGCATTACGAAGCAATAAGAATCAGATTCCTCATGTACATTCGGAATGACATTGTGATTTCGACCTCCTTCCCTTTATGTCATTCCGAGCACAGCGAGGAATCCAGGCGTTGCTCAGGGAGTCTCCGAGAGAAATCCTGCTTTCACCGAATTGAGAATTGGGTGTTATGAAAGAAATACTCAGTGTCACAGAGTTGAATGAAAACATCAAACACCTCCTCGAGGAGAACTTCGACTCGCTCTGGGTGGAAGGGGAGGTCTCCAATCTCCGCCGCCCGGCATCGGGGCATATATACTTTACGTTGAAGGATAAAAAAAGCCAGATCAGGGCGGTCATCTTCAAGGCCTTTCCCGGGCAGAGAAGACCGTGGTGGACGGGCGCCGCGCGGTTCGAGCTTGAAGAAGGGATGAGCGTCATCTGTTCCGCCAGGGTAAGTGTCTATCAGCCGCGGGGCGAATACCAGTTGATCGTCGAGGTGGTGGAGCCGAAAGGCATAGGCGCCCTCCAGAAGGCCTTCGAGCAACTCAAGGCCCGCCTGCTCGCCGAGGGTCTTTTCGATCAGGCCCACAAGAAGCCTATTCCGTTTCTTCCCCACAGGATCGGAGTGATCACCTCTCCCACAGGGGCGGTCATCAGAGACATACTGCATATAACGAGAAGACGCTTTTCATCAGTTGACATTCTTATTGCACCGGTGCGCGTACAGGGAATAGAGGCTCCAGCCGAAATCGTCCGAGCGATAGCCGCCATGAACGGCGTCGGAAATATCGACGTGATCATCCTGGCCAGAGGAGGAGGGTCGCTGGAAGACCTCGCGCCTTTCAATGATGAAGGTGTGGCACGGGCAATATATAATTCCTCGATTCCGATAATCTCCGCCGTGGGTCATGAGATCGATTTTACGATAGCGGATTTTGTAGCCGACCTCAGGGCGCCGACACCTTCCGCCGCGGCGGAGCTCGTAGTTCCTATAAGAAGGGAACTCGCAGCATCAATCGGGACGCTGCAGAGAAGGGTGATAAGTCACGAGCGTCGCCTTGTAGCCGATGTTTGTGAACGGTTGGCACTGCTCCGGGAGAGGCTCAAAGACCCGAAAAGAAGAATCAGCGACCTCCGCATGTTTGTTGACGACCGTCTTGAGCGGCTCCGGAAGGGCCTCGAGCACAAGCGTGCCGGCCAGAGGCCAAGGCTTATCAATCTCGAAATCCGCCTTGGCCATGCGAATCCCCTTTTGAAGATTCGCGATCATCGCTTTATCCTTGAAAATTTGAGGAAGAATATGTTAGCCCGCTTCCGTGACAGGGTGGAGCGCGGGAAAGTACAGGTGCAAAGAAACCTGGCCGTGCTCGATACGCTGAGTCCGCTCGCCGTCCTGCGGAGGGGATACAGTATTGTAAAGAAAGTCCCCGAAGGATTCGTCGTGAAGGAAGCGGCATCGGTCGCGGTCGGCGGGACCGTGGACGTCAAGGTCTCGTCGGGCAGTTTTCGGGCGACAGTAACGGATGTCAAAGAGGTGTGAGGAATATGGCAAAGGAAAAATTCGAAGAAGCCCTGGAGCGCTTGGAAGATATCGTAAGAAAGATGGAAGCAGGGGACATGACCCTCGAAGAATCCTTGAAGGCCTTTGAGGAAGGGATAAAACTTGCCCGCCTGTGTTCCAAGAGGCTTGACGATGCGGAGCGGCGCGTCGAGATACTGCTCAAACAGGAAGAGGAACTGGTCGTAAGACCGTTCAAGGTGGAAGAGAATGAGTCCGAGTCCTGATAGTGCGCTTGGCACTTATCTTGAAGCCAGAAAGAAGATCGTAGACGAGGCACTCGAGAGATACTTGCCGGGTGAAGACAACTATCCGGCCGTAATCTTCAAGGCCTTCCGCTACAGCCTTTTCGGAGGCGGCAAGAGGATAAGGCCAATCCTGTGCCTTGCTTCAGCCGAGGCGGTTGGTGGCAGCATTGAAGCAACCCTCCCTGTTGCCTGCGCGCTTGAGCTCATACACACGTACTCGCTTATCCATGACGACCTTCCCGCCATGGATGACGATGACTACCGGAGGGGAAGACCGACAAGCCATAAAGTATTCGGCGAGGACATGGCGATCCTCGCAGGGGACGCCCTGCTGACGGAGGCATTTCGCCTCATGTCTGACACAAAGCTCATGCGCAACGTTGCGCCGGAAAGATTGCTCTCCGTGATTTGTGACGTTGCCGAAGCCGCGGGATATTTCGGCATGGTCGCCGGTCAGGTGGTCGACGTGCAGTCGGAGGGAAAGACCGTAGACAAGAAGGTCCTTGATTTCATCCATACGCGCAAGACAGGAGCGATGATCGTCGTTGCGGTGAAGGCGGGCGCCGTTCTGGCAAATGCCGGCGAGGATGAGATCAACGCCCTCACTTCGTACGGGCGCGATATCGGTCTTGTCTTTCAGATAGCAGACGACATCCTCAATGTAGAAGGCGACAGGAAGTTGATGGGCAAAGAGACAGGCAGCGACAGCAAACGGGGTAAGGTGACTTATCCGGGGATGCTAGGCCTCCCCGCGTCACGGAAAGAGGCGGCGGCGCTCGTAGAGAGCGCGGTTTCCGCGATAAAACAATTTGACCACAGGGCGGAACCGTTGCGGTTGATTGCCAGGTATATTGTAGAAAGAAAGTTGTAAGAGAAGTTATGGGCATGGAAGACAAAGACAGGAGAATCCTTTCCAGCGTAAATTTTCCTGAAGACATAAGAAAACTGGACCTCGGCCAGTTGAACAGACTTGCTGCGGAGATACGGGAGAAGATTATTGACGTTGTCTCCAAGAACGGAGGGCATCTTGCCTCTTCACTGGGTACTGTGGAATTGACACTTGCCATTCATTATGTGTTCGACACCCCGAAGGACAAGCTCGTCTGGGACGTAGGGCATCAGGCATATGCCCATAAGATCGTCACTGGCCGCAAGAATCTGTTTCATACCCTGAGGACAAAAGGCGGCATCAGCGGTTTCCCGCGAAGAGAGGAGAGCGTCTATGATGCCTTCAACACCGGCCACAGCAGCACGTCCATATCCGCGGCAACAGGTATGGCGGAGGCGCGGTGTCTCAAGGGCGGGGATCATAAGGTGATCGCCGTGATTGGCGACGGTTCTATTTCGGCGGGAATGGCCTTTGAGGCACTGAACTGGTCGGGCGACCGCCGTAAGAACCTGATCATCATACTGAACGACAACGAGCTCTGTATCTCTCCCAACGTGGGCGCGATGTCCTCATACCTGAACCGCATCATGACGGGCAATACCGTCACCAGATTCAAGGCGGAGGTCAAGAGTTTTCTGAAGTCCATTCCCTCGATCGGCGAACATATGGTGAACTTTACCAAGCAGGTGGAGGAATCGCTGAAGGGCCTGGTGGTTCCGGGCGTCCTCTTCGAGGAGATGGGATTCACTTACGTCGGTCCTCTGGAAGGTCACCGCCTCGACAATCTGATCAAGAATCTGAAAAATGTGAGGAAACTGGAAGGACCGGTTCTCGTACACGTCATCACCAAGAAGGGGCAGGGCTACAGATTTGCGGAAGACGATCCGGCGAAGTTCCACGGCATCGCTCCGTTCAAGATAGAAACGGGCGAACCCGTGGACAACGGCACCGCACCGCTCTCCTACACGAGAATGTTCGGGAAGACGCTCATAAAACTCGCCTCTTGCAATCCCAGGATCGTGGCAGTGACGGCGGCGATGAGCGAAGGCACGGGGCTCGACGAGTTTGCGAAGGAATATCCGGGACGCTTCTACGACGTGGGAATGGCCGAGCAGCATGCGGTCACGTTTTCCGCAGGCCTTGCTACGGAAGGCATCATTCCTGTGGTGGCGATATATTCGACGTTCCTCCAGAGGTCCTATGACCAGATCCTTCATGATGTCTGCCTGCAGAAACTGCCGGTGGTACTTGCCCTTGACAGGGGGGGCTTCGTCGGGGCCGACGGGCCGACGCATCACGGGCTCTTTGATTTTTCCTATCTCCGCGCCATCCCGAACATCGTCGTGATGGCGCCCAAGGACGAGAATGAACTCCAGCACATGTTGAAGACGGCAGTCGAGTGCTGCGGTCCGGTCTCGATCAGGTATCCCCGCGGCCGAGGATACGGCGTGCCAATCGACGATGCCCCGGCATCTCTTTCTGTCGGCAAGGGAGAAGTCGTATACGATGCCGAAGGAGCAAATCTCGCCATCATCGCCATCGGCTCAACCGTTTATCCCGCCATGGCCGCTGCGAGGAGGCTTAAAGACGAAGGCATCAATGCAAGGGTCATCAACGCCCGTTTTGTCAAACCGCTCGATGAGACGCTCCTCTGCGACACGGCAAGATCCGTAAAGAGGATAATTACCGTCGAGGAGAATGTCCTCATGGGAGGTTTCGGAAGCGCCGTTCTGGAATTGTTCGAAGAAAAGGCCGTTCATGACGTCATCGTAAAGCGCCTCGGGATCAAGGACAGATTCGTTGAGCATGCCTCGCAGAAGGAACTGCGAAGGGAGCACGGTATCGACGAGGAAGGCATCATGGAAGCTGCAAGGGCGATGTTTTGAAGAATTCTAAGGCTTGACCCCTCGAATCCTTTCCTGCAACCACATGAGTAAAGAAGCCAAGACTAGAAAAGTAAGATTAGACGTACTCCTCGTCGAGAGAGGTATCTGCCAGAGCCGCGAAAGGGCGAGGGCCCTTATCATGTCCGGCGCGGTGCTTGTGGGAGAGACGCGTGTGGATAAGGCGGGCGCCCCGGTACCACCGGATGCAGAAATCAGGATAGAGGGAGAAGATAATCCGTACGTCAGCCGGGGCGGCCTCAAACTGAAGGGAGCGCTCTCAGAGTTCAATATCGATGTGAGAGGCATGGTTGCCCTTGATGTCGGGGCTTCGACCGGCGGGTTTACCGACTGCCTGCTTCAGGAAGGGGCACGGAAGGTCTATGCCGTTGATGTAGGCTACGGACAGTTGGCGTGGAAACTGCGGACGGATATGAGGATCGTAAGCATCGAAAGGACGAACGTCAGATACTTCGACGGCTCGGTCATAAAAGACGAAATCGACTTCGCCACAATAGATGCATCGTTCATCTCTCTCAGGCTTGTCATCCCTCCAGTCTTGAGAATAGTGAGGAAGAAAGACGCCGGTATCCTCGCCCTTATCAAGCCGCAGTTCGAGGCTGGACGCGGCGAGGTCGAAAAGCACGGCGTAATAAAGGATCATGGTGTGCATGAGAGGGTGATGGAGGAGATAAAGGAATTCTGCCGCGGACTCGGGCTTCGTATCATGGGAGCATGTGAATCGCCTCTCCTGGGACCGAAGGGGAACAGGGAGTTTTTTATCTATTTGAAAACCTGAAGGCAATGATTATATTTTTTGTGAAGCAAATAGATACAGGTCTCGCGTGACGCATGAGTGTTAAACTTGCCAGAACAGCCGGCTTCTGCATGGGCGTGAGAAGGGCGGTTGATCTCGTCCTCGATATCGCACAGCGCAAAGGAAAAGAGGAGATCTACACATACGGT
>DATJBN010000117.1:0-7058 GCA_035515335.1 Syntrophales bacterium
CGGGCAATATAACCTTGTCCGGGATGTGCGAAAGAAAATACCCATCCTGGCAGACGAACTGGGGGAGCATTATAAGGGGGTCTTCGCCGACACGATAGTTGATAATGGTATTGTCGAATACCTCCTGGGGCGTTGCCGCCCATCCCATCAACCAGCCCTGATCCCTTGCAGACATTGCATCGGTATGCTCCGATCCAAAGTCACCTGGGGGATCCAACGTCCTGTCGGCGATTGCCATCTGGAACGGATAGCGCCCACCGGCCGCCGGGCTGTAAACTTCGAAAGCGTATGTAACGCCGACGCCGGAGCTTCCGGTATAGGCCCGAGCCCCGCAAGCCGAGGCGCCTAGCACCACCGACACCTGAGCGTGTTCGCCTTCACCATGAATAAATTCCGCATTCAATTCCCCGTTGGCCACCATCCGGGCGAGCTCCATCATGATCGCCGTATAGGGACGGATGGGAAAAGAACATATCACTTCCACTTCCGCAAATTTTGCTCCCTGGGCCGCGGCAGCGCACCCACTGAGCATCTTTTCTTGAGCCATATTATTTCCTCCTTCTTACTTAGAAAGGTTTTTCCAAACGATGTACGCCGTCCTCAAAATCGAGTTCCGGAGCAGAAGATATTGCATCCGCCGGACACTCATAGATACAGATCTGGCAACCCTTACAGAACTTCCAGTTCCATTCCATCTGGTCTTCCTTTTCATTGTATGACCAGCAGGAATCCGGACATGCAGCATAGCAAGTGAAACACCGTGTGCACTTCTCATGATCGATAACCGGCCTGACTATCCTCCAATTCGAGGTAACAAACAGGTCCTGTTGTTTAACTGGTGCCGGAGTAATTGCTCCGAAAGGAACTTCTCTATCCTTAGGTACCTTTATAGCCATAATTGTCTCCTTCCTTTTATATCTTAATAGTAATGATCGATTTTCTGTTATGTGCCCCAGAAATATTCGGCACGTGCTTTTCTGAATTTCTCCATCTTAACCTCTTTGAAACCGCGCTCCATGGCGGCAACGTCGCTGACGATCTTGGCGAGGTTTTCCTTTTTTGCCATTCCGGTTATTCTTGCCATAGCGCCAAGGATCGGAGCCGCAATTCCGGCACCGATGCCCGACGCATCGACACCACCTTCTGACCCGGAGAAATCAACTGTTCTGATCCCCGAGATGCCGTCGGCATCCACCGTGGCAACAGCACCGAGTACATCGGCGTTGGGAATGAACTGAAGCATGTAATCTATGGGACGGGCCGTATTTATGATCAGCAGGCCTCCCTCAGGCATACCCTTCAACACATTGATGCCCTTCACGATGGTTGGTTCCACGATGACCACGATGTCGGGATGGTGGTTGGTGTAGAGATATTTCATTTCAATCTCTTCGTCGCTTATTCGCACATACTTCCTCGTTGTTACGAGAACGCGATCCGGCAGGTCCTCGTAATTGTCAAAAGCCTGAACAAATTTGCCCTCCATTTTCGCTGCCTGGGCGAAGGCATTGGCAACATCGCGGGCTTCTTTATCCATTACCACCCCCCTCGTCCATACAGTTATTTCATTTACTTTAGCCATAGACAGACTACCTCCTTAAATCGAGATTGATCAGCCCTTGCGAACTGATTCTGTAAAAAACTAAAACACGACAGTGGTTGTTTCCGTTCATATTCACACTAAACCTTTCCTGAATTTCCTTCCTTCTTCTTAAATAGAATGTTTTCCACCTCCTCTAAGTGATTTCTCATTGCCTGTTCGGCAGATGATTCGCTCCCTTTTTTAACAGCCGCCAAAATTTCCTTGTGACCAGCCAGAGATTTATCCTTTCTCTCTTCAGTCTGCAAATATTGCTCTCGTGTCTTGCGGAGAAGACCCACAAGGGCAATAAGTAGTCGCGAGAGCACTTTGTTCTTCGACATAGTGGCCAGGACATAATGGAAGCTTGCGTCGAGCTTCACCGGAACGCGTCCCTCAGAAATTTCTCTTTCCTGTTTTGCGAGAATCTCTTCCAGTTGAGTTATCTTTCTCGGTGTTGCATTCATCGCCGCCAGCCTTGCGATCTCGGGTTCCAGAATCTTGCGGAGGGCGAAGATATCGATTAGGCTGTCCCTGTCGAGAAAGAGCGCTTCCGCGAGCGGCTTGATGATTGTTTCTTCGCTGGAAGCAATCACGTACGTCCCATTACCCTGCCGCCTTTCGACAAGATTCATCGTCTCCAGCGAGAGGATCGCCTCACGCACAGTCAACCGCGACACCTTAAAGGTGTCAGACATCTCCTTCTCGTTTGGCAGTTGGTCGCCGTGTTTCAGCCTACCCTTCTCAATGAGGACTTTGATCTGGTCGACAATGTCCTCATAGGCCCGCCTCTTCTTCACTTCCTTCAGCAACTTCTTATCCTCCTCATTTTTCAAGACATTTGATGGCTTCATGAAAATGTCGAGCACTTATGACAAGGTTTGACGATGGATTGCCACATGCATTGATAAGCTCACCTATAGCAATCATGGCGGCACTGCGGCAGAGAAAAGCGATCTGGGAGCCGACCATACCGTCAGTCAATGATACCAGTTCATTTAGATCAACATCGCGATCCAGCGGCCGCTCCATGGTGTGCACCTTAAATATTTCCAGACGATCTCGTCGATCGGGGACGGAAAACCTCAGGATGAAATCAAGGCGCCCGGCGCGAGTGAGAGCAGGATCAAGCAAATCCTCCCTGTTTGTAGCCCCGAGAACAATTACCTGGGAGTGATCGCTCAAATTGTCCAGCTCGTTGAAGAACTGTGTTGACACGCGCTCCACGGTGCTGCTTCCCTCCAGTGCCGCATTGCGACTCATACCCAGGGCGTCTATATCGTCGAAGAAGAGAATGCTCGGAGCCGACTGCTTAGCCTTCTTGAATATCTGGTGAAGTGCCTTTTCCGATTCCCCGAGCCATTTCGAAAAAAGTATGGGAGCACTGATGGAGATGAAGTTGAGTCCCGTCTCTCCCGCCAGGGCCTTCGCCATGAGAGTCTTTCCGGTGCCGGAAGGACCGGAAAAAAGAACGCCTCTCGGCGGTGTCACCTTTCCCCGGGCAAAAAGGTCCGTATAACGCGCCGGCCACTCTATGATCGAAATCAGCGCGTCCTTGATGTTACTGAGCCCCCCGACATGGTGCCACTTTGTTGTAGATCTCTCCGTGAAGAATTCGCGGGTCGCTGTCGGTTCCACTTCGCGTAGCGCCGTCAAGAAATCCTCCATAGTGATCTCTAAGCCATCCAATTTCGTAAGCACTGCATCAATATGATTCTCATCCTTCGGAGTCAGGTATCTTCTCAGGGCAACCATTCCCGCCTCTTTGCAGAGAGCTTCAATATCTGCCCCTACGAAGGCGTGAGTGATAGCGGCGAGCCGCGCAAGGTCTACATCTGGCGCGAGCGGCATGTTGCGGCTGTGAATGCCCAGAATTGTCAGGCGGCCTTCCACATTAGGAACAGGAATCACGACCTCACGATCAAATCTCCCGGGTCTCCTGAGCGCGGGATCGATGATCTCCGGAATATTGGTTGCTCCTATGACAATTACATGCCCTCGGGAAACCATGCCATCCATAAGGGCGAGCAGCTGAGCCACCACCCTCTTTTCCACGTCGCCCAATACCTCCGCCCGCTTGGGGGCAATGGCATCGATCTCATCGATGAAGATGATACTCGGCGCCTTCAGGGAGGCCTCCTCGAAGATCTCGCGGAGTTTCGCCTCGCTCTCGCCATAGAACTTGTGGATTATCTCAGGACCGTTTACCCTGATGAAATGCAGTTTCGTTTCGCTTGCGATTGCCCTAGCAATCAGAGTCTTCCCAGTTCCCGGAGGGCCGTAAAGCAGCACGCCCTTCGGCGCCTCTATACCAAGCTTCTCGAATACCTCGGCATACCTCAAGGGAAGTTCTACCAACTCCCGGACCAACCGTAGTTCTTTCTCGAGGCCGCCGATATCTTCGTACGAGACACGCGAGGCGCTGTCGAGGACAAAGTCGGGCCTCTTCAACACGAATCTTGTCTTCTGATTGATGATAACCCCGCCGACCGGAGACGTCGCCTCAATCTGAAAGAAACGTTCCTTTCCTGCCAGGAAGGGAACATTGATCTTATCGCCGGCTATGACGGCCATTCCCTGAAGTACTTTTGCAAACTGATCGAGTTCCTGTTCATCCGGCAATACGTACGAAAAGTCAACAGGGATCAGTACGACGGTGGTTGCGGTCGCTCTTGATATCTTTCTGACGCCTACCATTCCGCCTAAATGGACGCCGGCATTCTCCCGCGTGTTACCATCGATCTGAATCGATTGCTTGCCCTGCGATTCAGGAAAAGTGCCGGTGATCCTGGCAACCGTTACTCTTTCGCCGCTGATTTCGATGACGTCCCCGAGAACGGCATTCAATGAATTGATATCCTCAGGACTAAGACGTGCAATGCCTTTGCCTATGTCTTCAGCAAAGGACTCCCTAACTTTCAACTCGATCCGAGCGCTCATATTTTTGTTATTTGCTTCAGCCAGATATAAAGATTATCTAATCATCTGATGATTTGATTATCATACTGCTTCACATTCAGTCAAGAAATATTTTCATTTGCCCTGAGGTCGTCTCTCTTCTCTTCGCCGGGCCTGAAAAGCCTACGGCTCGAACACTTGCTTATCGCGCGCAGCAAGCTGTCCAATTGACTTGCGGTGAATTTTCCGAGATTTTTCGTCTCCAAAACCCGTTGATATGAAAGGTTTCGTATGATAAGAGTTTACCCGATTTCGCACCTGTCAGCGGGTGTTTGCAAGTAGAATACGTGGAAGTGAACAGAGATGAGAGATAAAGTTTTGTCGCCCGTCAGTGCTCCTTCGCCTTCCTTTGCAAAGCGCTACGGTCTTATTTTAGCTTCAGTCCTGTTAGGGGCAATTATACTACTGCCGCCACCGGCAGGATTGACAGTAGCAGCGTGGAGAATGATAGCTATTCTCATCTTTTCAGTCATTGTGTGGATGAGCGAGGCTATGAGCTACCCGGTGAGCGCTGCCGTTATAGTATCTGTCATGGCATTTCTTTTGGGCCTTTCTCCCGACCTCACAAATCCGAAGGTGCTGATGGGTACATCGAACGGGCTGCGAATCGCCCTTGGCGGCTTCAGCAACACAGCCTTCGCGCTCGTGGCTGGAGCTTTGTTTATCGCTGCCGCAATGATGAAGACGGGCCTCGACAGACGTATCGCACTCGTGGTTCTCTCCAGAGTGGGCACTACCCCCAAGAGGATTATCGTCGGGGTCATCATCGTCGGGTTCGTCCTCAGTTTCTTCGTTCCGAGTACAACGGCCAGGGTCTCCTGCTTAGTACCGATAGTCATGGGAATAATAATTGCCCTCGGTATCGACAAGAGAAGTCGATTCGCAGCAGTGATGATGATTACCACGGCTCAGGCGGACAGCATCTGGAACGTCGGGATCAAGACGGCGGCGGCCCAAAACCTGATTGCCGTGGGCTTCATAAAGACTCAGTTGGGCATAGACCTCTCATGGACGTATTGGTTCATATGTGCTGCACCATTTGCCGCCATAATGTCCGTGGTCCTGTATTTTGTCATGGTCAAGGTGATGCCTCCCGAAACAGACGAGATTGCCGACGGAAACGCCATCGTAAGGAAGGCGCTTGCAGAATTGGGGCCGATGAAACCCGATGAAAAGCGCCTGATGGTAATATCCCTGATCCTGCTGGGCTTCTGGGTAACGGAAGGTTCTCTTTTTGGTTTGCATATCCACCCTTTTGACACTTCAACTACCACCATCGCCGCCATTTCCGTCATGCTTCTCCCCGGCATCGGCGTCATGAACTGGAAACAGGCACAGGAAAATGTTCCTTGGGGCACGGTGGTTGTTTTCGGCGTAGGTATAAGCCTGGGCTCGGCCCTTCTTTCGACCAAGGCGGTATCGTGGATCGCCCAATGGGTGGTGACTCTGTTCGGCCTGGAGTATCTTTCCTCAGTGCTCATCATCGCCGTTCTGGCTTCGTTTCTGATTATCATTCATCTCGGGTTCGCAAGCGCTACGGCGCTTGCCGCAGCGATGATACCGATTATCATTTCCACGATGCAGAGCGTGAAGACCCCCGGGATAAATGTCATGGGGATGACGATGATTCTCCAGTGGGTGATAAGTTTCGGCTTCATCCTCCCTGTGAACGCACCCCAGAATATGGTTGCCTACGGAACGGATACATTCGAGGTCAAAGACTTCATTCGCACTGGGATTCCTCTAACCATCGCCGCCTATCTCTTGATTCTTCTGCTTGCCGCAACATACTGGAAGTGGATGGGACTTACCTGACGCAATTAGGTTGCAATAGCTTCCGATGAAATACGATCCGTTGTTTTATCCTTATTCTTCGCGGCGCAGCGTTGTCTTTGCCAATAAGGGAATGGTTGCAACATCCCAGCCTCTCGCCGCGCAAGCAGGTCTTTCAATGCTCAAAAAAGGCGGCAATGCGATCGATGCCGCTGTGGCCGCTGCGTCCTGCCTTGCAGTAGTTGAGCCCACTTCCAACGGCATTGGCGGAGACGCCTTCGCCCTGGTCTGGACGGACGGCAAACTTCACGGATTGAATGCAAGCGGCCCCGCCCCTCAAACACTCTCTCTCCAGGCTCTAACGAAGGCGGGCTACGAAAAAATACCCGAATACGGCGTGAGTCCGGTGACGGTGCCCGGAGCGCCGGCCTGCTGGGCCACACTCTCCAGCCGATTCGGTAGATTGCCGCTGACAGAAAGCATGGCGCCGGCGATTAGGTATGCTGAACAGGGTTTTCCGGTCTCGCCTCTCGTTGCCGACTTGTGGCAGACGGCCGTGAATATCTACCGAGCCCAGTCCGGAGAAGAGTTCAAATACTGGTTTGAAACATTTGCGCCTCTTGGTCGCGCACCGAAGGCAGGCGAGACATGGCGATTGCCTAACCAGGCACGCACCCTCGCGGAGATCGCCGAAACCAACGCCGACGTTTTTTACAAGGGCCACCTCGCGGAAAAGATCGGTGAATTT
>DATJBN010000118.1:0-13834 GCA_035515335.1 Syntrophales bacterium
CTCTATATATAAATTATAAAGTGCTAAAAAAGGATGTCAATAACAGACTCTCTGCTCCTCCCTCTTAAAACCGCGTCATTCCCACCCCTTTTTGTCATTCCGAGCGAATGCGAGGAATCTGAGAGGGATAAGATTTCTCCCGGAGCCTGCTCTGAACGCGACAAGATTCCTCGTTGCACTCGGAATGACATAAGAGAAGGGGTCGAAATGACAATATGGTCTAGGGTTCCCTCTTTATTTCTTCAGTATCTGCTTCATCGCCGAAAGGAAGCGGGCGACGTTTTCCTTTCTTGCGGTGTGCCCCATGATGCCCACACGCCATATCTTTCCGGCAAGAGGCCCCAGACCCGCACCGATCTCTATCTTGAACTCGCTCCGCAGTCTCTGCCTCACGGCCTTTTCATCCACACCCTCGGGCACAGAGACGGCATTCAACATTGGCAGTCTATACGGCTCCTCGACGAGCATCTTCACACCCAATTCCTTCAGCCCATCAACCAATGCCTTGTGGCTCTCCTTGTGCCGCTTGAACACCTTTTCCAGCCCTTCTTCAAAGAGGACAAACAGCGCTGCATACAGGCCGTAGATCATGTTCACCGGCGCCGTATGGTGATACACGCGGTTCTTCCCCCAGTAGTTGGAAATCATCGTGAGGTCGAGATACCAGTTGGGCACCTTCGTCTTTCGCCCCTTCAGCTTCGCCATCGCCTTCTCGGAGAACGAAAGCGGCGCAAGTCCCGGAGGACAGGAGAGGCATTTCTGCGTGCCGCTGTAAAGCGCGTCGATGTTCCAGTCATCCATCCTCATCTCGATCCCGCCAAGACCTGTGACCGTATCGACGAGATAGATCGCATCATCACCTTTCAAAAGCTTCCCGATCTCCGCCACGGGATTCTGCACGCCAGTCGACGTCTCCGCATGGACGACGGCGATTATTTTATACGAATCCTGCTTGATCTTTTTCTCCACTGCATCGAGCGTAACTGGCGTCCCCCACGGGAACTCAAGCGGCTCGACCTTCGCGCCCAACCTTCCCGCCACATCCTGCATCCTCATGCCGAAGACGCCGTTCGTGATGATAAGCACCTTGTCGCCCGGCTCCACGAGATTCACGAAGCACGCCTCCATCCCGGCGGAGCCCGTCCCGGAAACAGGGATCGTGAGCTGGTTCTTCGTGTTCATGATCCGGCGGAGCATCTCCATCAGCTCGTCCATGATTGTAAGGAAATAGGGATCCAGGTGTCCCAGGGTCTTCTGGCAGAGCGCATTGTAGACCTGAGGAGGAACACAGGAAGGGCCTGGCCCCATGAGCAGGATTTCTTCGATGTTATCGAGCAAGTTCTTCATATCAATCTTCTCCTTCGCAACTGAGATAATTTCACAAATATTTCATCCGTTCCTTTTTTAATCTCATAAATTCGGCAATTTTTCAATAACAGTGAGAGGCAACGACGGGGAGCCGCAGGAAAGATCAGCCTCCGCCAAAGGAACCCTTGCAAAGCCCGCCCTTGTTAGGTATAAAGGCAGACCTGATCTGTCACACAGATATCGGCCTTGTTCCGGCCTTCGTCACGGGCCGTGCGTTTCAAATTTCCCAGCATTTAATCCACCTTTTACGAGGAGGTCTTTATGAGCAACTTATTGGTGAACACAAGAGATCAAAAATTCGTCCTCTATGAGCAGCTCGGCATCGAGGATATCTTCAAAGGCAAGTACGCGGATTATTCGACAGAGATGGTAGACATGCTTCTTACCCAGGCGGAGCGAATGGCCATCGACGTGATCCTCCCGACATATGTGGACGGCGACAGGGAAGGCTGCAAATTCAAGGACGGCAAGGTCTCCGTTCCCAAGAGCTTCCACTCTGCGTACAAGAAGTTCGTCGGCGCAGGATGGCAGGCTGCTGCAAAAGACCCGGAGGTTGGAGGACAGGGAATGCCGATAAGCGTATCCGCCGCCTGCTTCGAGCTTTTCCAGGCCGCGAATTATCCGCTGCTGATGTATCCCCTCCTCACGGTTGGGGCCGCAGGGCTTATAGAAAATTACGGAACTGAAAAGCAGAAGGACAAGTACATGTACAAGATGTTCGCCGGAGAGTGGGGCGGGACGATGTGCCTCACCGAGCCTGGCGCAGGGACAGACGTCGGCGCGCTCAAGACAACGGCGAAGAGACTGCCCGACGGTACATTCAGCATAACGGGCACCAAGATATTCATCTCCGGCGGCGATCACGACCTCTGCCCGAATATTGTCCATCCCGTCCTCGCGAGGATCGAAGGCGATGCACCGGGCACGAAGGGCATCTCCATCTTCATTGTCCCCAAGTATCGCGTGAAAGAAGACGGGAGCATGGGTGAATTCAACGACGTGCGCACGGGAAACATCGAGCACAAGATGGGCATCAAGGGCTCCGCAACCTGCACCCTCAATTTCGGCGACGACGGCAAGTGCGTGGGCGAGCTTCTCGGAAAAGAGAGGGCCGGGATGGCGATCATGTTCCAGATGATGAACGATGCGAGGCTCGAGGTCGGCATACAGGCGCTCGGTACGGCGACCGCGGCATATGAGCATGCGGTGCAGTACGCGAAAGACAGGATCCAGGGCGTTGCCCTGTGGGACATGAAGAACCCCGACGCCCAGTCGATACCCATCATCCAGCATCCCGACATCAAGCGGACTCTTCTCTGGATGAAGGCGCATGTGGAAGGGATTAGGGCGCTACTCTATTACACGGCCTACTGCTTCGACATGGCCGCGATCGCGGAAAACAAGGTCGAGAAGAACAAGTGGCATGGTCTCGCGGAACTCCTCATCCCGATCTGCAAGGCGTACTCATCGGATAAGGCTATGCAGATATGCTCGAAGGCGATCGACGTCTACGGTGGCTACGGCTACTGCAGCGAATATCCGGTCGAGCAGTACATGCGCGACTGCAAGATAACGACGATCTACGAAGGGACAAACGCGGTCCAGGCCCTCGACCTCGTCGGCAGGAAACTCGCGCAGAGGAGAGGCGAGTTCATGATGAGCCTCTACAGTGAGGTCTACAGCGTAATCACGAAGAGCAAGGGGTTCGAAGACCTCACCGTGCCGTGCAACTACCTGGAAGAGGCCCTGAAGTCCTTCTCCGATCTGACCACACATTTCTACCGGCTGAGTAGGGGCGCAAGCTTCCTGATCCCCGTCCTCAACGCATCACCATATCTCGAACTCTTCGGTGACGTTGCCGTAGGATCGCTCCTCATGCAGGCAGCCACGATGGCCAACGAGAAGCTCAACACGATATACACTGACAAAGAGGCGAAGGGGTCGAAGGCGAAACAGCGCGCCCTCATCCATTCAAACAAGGACGTTGCCTTCTACAACGGAAAGATCGCCGCCGCAAAATTCTTCGCCCTGAATATTCTCTCAACAGTCAAGGCGAGATGCGAGGCGATAAAGGTGGGAGACAGAACGCCCATCGAGATGGCGGATGAGCTGTTTACAGTATAGGATGATACTCTGCCATTCCTTGCCTCGTCGACACGTATTATGAACTCGCGAATGTCAGGAATGCCGTAATTGATTGCCAGTTCTACTACGGCCACCTTAAGCGTTCCTACTCTGGGTCTGACCTTGTCAGGCCACTTTTCAAAAGGAACAAAGGTGGCAGGTCCGCGCGGTGTTGGTCTATAAATGATAGCCCCACTGTTGATACGCGACAGAAAAGTCTTCTTTGAATAATGAGTGAGGAGCCGATTGCTGTCAACCGTGATTATCGTATGCCTTTTCTTTTTGTATGCGCGCGCAGATATTAAAGACAGAACTCTTTCTTTAGTTGGCCAAAAGAAGACTTTAGAATTCAATATCCGATACCAGTCTGCAGGCGAACATCCAACTGACAAGCATGATCGTAACTTAGTATCGCTCATCGGTTTTTGATCTCTAATAACAGCAGAGCCATGTTCCTTGTGCCTAATGACGACAGAGTCAGGACGACGGGAAAACGGGCTGGAATAAAATGAAAGAGGGCTATCTTGAAGAAGCCTCCGATATTGCTTGCAGAAAACTATACGTGTATCAGAATCCGGACATCCTCATTCCCACTCGCCGATCAGGATGAAGGGCGCCCAGAAGAATGGATGCGACGTTCCGGCTTGAAGCTTCTTGTCGCGTCCCACGATTGTTATGCTGCGGCTGAGGTCGCCTGCGGCGAGGCTCTGGTTTTTCAACTCCTGTTTGGCGAGTCTCAGCGCCTCTTCTTTCGTCCTTCCCGGCTTGAGATGCGAGTAGAAGCTCTTCATCAGAACGGCCGTTGAATTCGACTCTACGCTCCAGAGACTCACTACAACCGATTTCGACCCAGCGAGCATGAAGGCGCGGCTCAGGCCTACAATACCCTCTCCCGCTATATCCTTTCCCAGCGCAGTCTTGCACGCCGAAAGGACGACGGCATCGGCGTTGAGCTTCATCTCCAGTATCTCGCTCATTTTGAGGAAGCCGTCTTCGGGTTTGCGATTCCCCGGCTGGCTTAGCACAAGCGCCGGCTCCAGGATGTAAGGGATATCGCCGCTCAAAAGACCGTGGGTTGCGAAATGAATGAACCGGTAATTGCCGAGATCGGTCTTCAGGATTTCGCTCTTCGAGGCATCCATGTCGAGCTTGATGTTGGGGTCGCCGGCCCTGTACCCGAAGAGCTCGCCGATATTCAGAACCTCGTCGCGTGTCTCGGGGAGACGGGGCAATGAGAAGCCGCTCCGGACAAGTGCGCTCCGCAGACTGAAACCGGGCTGCTCTGAGGACGATGCTACGACGATATTCGCTTTTCTCTGGGCGTAGCGCACGTCCGAATCATCATACACCGGGTCGCCCAGTGCGAACAGCGGCCGCGTTAATTTCGGATTCTCCCTCAATTGTCGCATCGTTGCCATGACCGAGGCGGAGGGATAATAGCTGATTTTGTATTTTTCTCCGAGGTATTGAATAGCATTCTTCGCCCTGCCGGCAGTCAACGCCTCAAAGGGAAGCATGTTGAGAACGCCGTCAGGGGTGATGATGATGTTCTTGCTTGCGTCTATCCTGCTTAAGGCCTCGCCCAAGAGGAGCTTGGCCAGGGTCTGACCTTTCCCCGGATCGTAGGCGTCGAGGCCTGCGGGATTTTCGAGACCGCTCCGGAATTCACCGACCCTCCGCATCAGCTCCTCACGGCTCACGGCGATTTCGATGGCCTGAGGCTTCTTACCTTTTTCTATGATCCAGAGATAGGTCTTTCCCGGATTCACCTTATAGGCAAGAAGCACTTCGCCCTCGCGAAGCGGGATATTGCCTGCCATGACCGGCTCCGGATAACGGATGGATGCATAATCCGGATAATCCCTCCGCAGCTGTCCGATCAACTCATCGAGCTCGCGTTTCGATTTTTTCAGGACCTCGCGCTGTGCTTCGGACTGTGTTCCCGACGCCTGGATCGAATCGATAGTGCTCAAGAGCCGCTGTTCTTGATCGGCAAGCTCCTTCGGAATCCGGTTCGCGAGCGCCCCGGTTCGGGCCTTCGAGAGGAGTTCGAGGAAAGACCTGGCCTTCGTGCTCTCGGCATAGAAGAACGCGACTTCTACTGGTGTGAGACCGGCCTTCGTAAACCGCTCATCGAGACGCACGTCATTCATGGGGCCTGCCGCAAGCAGGATGTCTATCGCGTGTTCGTACGCTGCGATCTTGTTCGCCAGGAACAACGAACGGAATTCTGTCGAGCTCAGGCTTCCCCTCAGGTCCTCTATGAACTTGATCGCCGTCGTGTAGTAAGAAAGCGCCTGGGCGTTCCTGCGCTGGTCTTCGTTCAGGAGCCCGAGGCCGTAGTTCGCGTACATCTGTTTTTCCGGATAATGCAGGTCCATGACGGTGAGGAGACCGAGCCCCTCTCTAAAGGACATCGCCGCCTCGTCGTATTTTTTTAAAGACACCTGGCAGAAACCGATGTTGTTCAGGATGTCGACGACATCCGCCGTGTTGTAATTCTTCCGGGCGAGTTCAAGGGCGCGCTTGTAATTGTTAATCGCCTCCTGATAACGTCCGAGCCCGAAGAGGGTCGTGCCCATGGATGAATAGACGGACTGCTTGACCCTTTCGCCCTTCCCGCTCTCGATGTTGGAGAGAGACCTTTTGAAGATGTCTAGCGCCTCGGAGAGGCGGCCCTGCTGCGCGAGGTTCTCTCCCATGCTCAGTTCAATGAGCGGCTGTCCGCCCTGTGCGGGATCGCGCTTCGCCTGAGATGCTGCCGCAAGGACCTCTGCGGCCCTGTCGGTGTCTCCGATCTTCTTGTAGCAGTCGGCGACTGCCACTGTCGCCAGCACTATCCCGTCGGCGTATTTGCCGGTCCTGGCGGATGACAGAGATTGATTGAGATAGGAGAGCGCCTTGTCGTATTCGTTCCGGTCGAGATAGGCCTTGCCCAGATAACGGCAGACGTCCGATGTCTTTGCGGGATCGCCCGAGTAAAACTTAAGCGCCTCGTTCATGTGAGAAAGGAACTTATCGAAGGAGCCCTCGCGAAGGTACTCGATCCCCTCCTGGGTGAGGATATCTCCCTTGGTTCTGGTGGAGCTCAGGAGAAGCGGATGGTAGTTGGCAAGCATCTCGGACCGGTCCAAACCGCTATCTATTGATGCGCAGCCGCAGGTTATAAGAACCAGGGCTGCCGTCAGTAATCGCATCAGTCGCATAGCACACCTCTTCCTCGCTCAATAATATTTGTCAAGCTGCTGGGAAAAATCCTGGAGCACGTTGTCGATCGCCTCGTTCACCGAGCCGGCCGCCATCTCGTAATTGGTCTGCATCTTGAGCTGGTTGAACATGCTCCTCGTCCCCTCCTGCTTTACGCTGATCGTGCGCAGGAGCTTTCCGTCAGCGCCAATGACGTCCGTTTCCAGTTCAACCGTCGTAACATGGGAGCTGAGTCCTGTGTAGGGAGGCTCGTACTTGAAGGATTTCATCCGGGGGACGAAATAAAAGTCGATATCACGGATGTCGTTTGCATTGTTCCCCATGACGACGTTTCCGAACTTGTTCGACACAATTCCGTAAATCGCCTGCGACAGATTCTTGCCGACATCTATCTCTCCCTGCACCTTTGCCATCAGGTATATCTGGGTGCCGGTCTTGAAGGTGTATTTGTAGTTCGTGAACTCGTCATTGAGAAGCAGCCCCGCCCGGGCGGTGCTTTTCTTGACGGAGTCCGTCGAGATTTTTGGCTCTATGGAAATCTTCCGCATGTTCATCGTATCGCTGCATGCGGGAACGATCAAGGCGATGATGCATAACCCCAGCAGAAATTTCTTCATGATAATCCTTTCTTAAGCGACATAGACCCATCCCTCGCGGTCAGGAGGTTCATGATTTTCGTTCTCGGTTTACAGTTTTGGTTTCCAGTCAGTGCTGGACATTTCTATTGTTACTGAGAAGTGCAATTTTCATGCCCCTGACAATCGATCAAATAGTCGCTTTCGGGAACCGGAAAAGACCGACAATGGCGAAGAAAGAGATGCAGCGCGAAGAATATTCAGACCAGCGAAATGCCTTTATCTTTTATCGTTATCCCATCCAGATGATCCATCTCATGCTGAATCACCCATTCCTTGTTGCCGTACGACGAATATATTATATCCTCTCCCGCGTAAAAATCCTTCGAACCGTATTCCAGCTCTATGTAACTTTTATCCAGTGTATATCCCGAAATAGATACGTACGGCTTTCTCTTAACGATGTATACCTTGTTGGGAATCGAGCCGCACGCCTCGGCGCACTTATTTTCCTGACCTTCGAGTTTCACGATCTTCGGGTTGATAAGCGAAATGTATTTCCTTTCCGTCGCGGGGATAAGTATCTGCCTGATCGGCGTCGGCGTCCGGTTCCAGTAGATGTTGTTGGAGCTCACGCCTACGAATGTATAAAGACCTCTGAAGTATTGCATGACTCTGTCGAGGTCCCGGGCGAGATGCATCTCTTTTTCGAGATCTATCTCGCGCGCTCTCGCCTTCACCCAGACCGTCTTATCGAAGATAGTCGCGACCCTGAGTTTGTATTTCTCCACCATGCTTTGCATGCCGGTCGCTTCGAGGCTCACGGTCTTTTCATTTTTCTTAATTGCAGGCATCGCAAATGCGCGAGAAATTTGTCGCCGAGGCGACGTCTGGATTCCCGTCTGCACGGGAATGACTCAAGAAGAGATACAGCAGACCTGGCGGTCTGGACTGCGTGTGCTGCCAACTTTCTTATGCTGCCGTTTTTAGTCTAATGTGCATACCTGCACGCGTGGCAAGAGTGACAAGCATTTCGAGGCTGAATCTCTCCCACTTCCCTCTGACGAGATCGGAGATTCTTGATTGACTGACGCACAGAACCTTGGCCGCATTAGCCTGCGTAAGTTTCCTCGTCTTGATGAATTTGCGCAGGCTGTCCATCAGATCCGCACGCATTTGCAGAACAGCCGCCTCCTCAGAAGAATAACCGAGGTCAACAAATACATTGCCCGAAGATTTAACAATTGCTTTGCGCATAAAACTATCCTCCGATCTGCTTGTAGCGGTCACGAGCTAACTCGATATCTTTTTGATCTGTCTTCCTTGATTTTTTTTGAAGTGCATGAAGGACACAGACTGCAGCCCGACGCGCTTCATCCGGGAAGTTTCTCAAGTCATCAAGGCTTGATCCAACAAATTTCAATGCTTTCATCGCAAAAATATTATATAAGTTTTTATATATTTAGCAAGCATTAATCTTATTGGCATGTTGAGCATCTGGATTTCCTTCTGCACGGGAATGACGCGAGAAGAGATACGGCAGGACTGAGAGTCTCGCGCTACGTTATTATTGAAAGCTTTCTAAATGTGCACGGTGAGGCCGTCTTCGGCGCAATCGCATTCAATCTTCTTCGACATAGCAAGCATATCGGCACTCATGTGGACGAGCATCAAGCGCTTGGCCGATGTACGGGGATAATTCTCCGCGAGAGTCTTATAATCCATGTGTCCCTTGATCTTTTTTTCGTAGAAGTATGCCTCGGCAATGAAGAGGTCCGCGCCGGATGCCGTTTCGCAGAGCGCATCCGTCCATTCCGTGTCGCTCGAAAAGGCAATCACCTTTCCCTCACATTCTATCCGAAGGGAGAAAGACGAATCGCCGTGATGAAGGCTTGGATAGGGTGTGACTGTAACACTTCCTGCGGTCTTTGAATTGCGACCCCTGAATTCAATGACCTCGATCGGAAACCTTCTGTTGACTTTCGACGAGCCGGGAAAAAATATTTCCATCGCCTGACTGATCCATTCTTTCATTCCCGGCGGACCTGCGATGAGAAGAGGTTCGCTTCTCTTGTGAAGAATCTGCGATGCGATCAGGAGAAAAGGAATTCCACCGCAATGGTCGCCGTGGAGGTGAGAAATGAAAATCATGTTTATGCTGTTCGGATCGACGCCGTAACGGTTCATGCCGATCATAGTGGATGCACCGCAGTCGATAAGGAACCGGCCTTTATCGTATGTCACGAGCACGCAGCTCTGGAGCCTGGCTCCGCTTCCGAAGGCGTCACCGCTGCCCAGGAACTTGACTTCAACTTCTCTCATGATCAATCGTTATTGGAAGCTTGTTTACCCTTCGCCTCGATCAGGATGTCGTAAAGCATGCCGGCCGCCTTTCCGGTCATCTGCTTGCACTTGATATATTTTTCCTGTTCACCAAAGCTCTCCAGTATGGCGGCGCAGTTGGTCGAGCCGAATGCTTCGATGAACTGTCTGCGGAATTCGAAGGTGATCGCAATGACCTGACTGAAGTCCTTTCCCTTCTCCGTCCTGCCGTAAAGATAACCGACCGCAAGCACCCCTCCTGCGAGAGCGCCGCACATATCTTCATGGGTTCTGCCGATCCCTCCACAGAATCCGGTTGCAACCTTGATGGGATAATCTTCCGGCTTCTCGGCAAAGTGATCGATGATCGTCTTCGACAGGGCCTCGGCGCAACAAAAACCCGTGTAGAAATAATCAAAGGCCTTCTTTTCCAGTTCTTCTTTTAACATTAGAGGCGTCTCCTTTATATTACTGTTGTTATCATCGCCCATTTTTTGTATAAATCAAATGAATAGATTTTATGATTGTCATAATTTGAAGTTATGGATGTAAATATAAATCTTAATCAACTGAGGGTTTTTCACGCAGCCGCCAAGACGCAAAGCTTCACACGTGCAGCCGAAGCCCTATTCCTGACCCAACCTGGAATCAGTAAGTATATCAAAGAGCTGGAGGAATATTATGGTACCCGGCTGTTTGAAAGAATGGGAAGAAAGGTCTTTCTCACCCGGGCAGGTGAAATACTGTATGAAAAGACAGAAACGATCTTTAACATAATCGGCCAGGTGAAGGTCGAGATCGATGAGCTGCAGGGATTGAATCGAGGCATACTGAACATCGGGGCCAGCATAACCATCGGCATATATATACTGCCCGAGGTGCTCGGGCGATTCAGGTCGATGCATCCGAAGATAGATGTGCGGCTCGAGATTGCGTTGAATCGGCAGATTGCGGATATGCTCCTTGACAATTCCATAGACTTTGGATTCCTCGGAGCCCCCGTGCATGACGACAGGTTGATTGCGACGCCCTTCTTCCACGACGAACTAGTTCTTATTGTTCCGGGCAATCACGAGTGGGCGAAGCGTGACAGGATAGACCCTCCTGATCTTCTGAGTTGCCCATTCATCTTCTCCGGCCGCGGTTCGGGTACGCGAGAGGTGATCGAGGAGAGGCTTTCCCGGATGGGCATCGTATTGAAGAACACGATGGAGTTCGGTCACACGGAGGCAGTGAAGAAGGCCGTGGAAGCTGGCTTGGGCGTCTCCATCGTATCCAGGGCAACCGTATCGCGTGAGGAGCGCCTAGGTGTCGTCAAGACGCTGAGCGTTTCAGGCATAGACCTCAAGAGGACCTTCTATTTTGCTCACAGAAAAGAAAAATATCTGAGCAACCTCGACAAGACGTTCCTGCAGTTTATCGTCTACTATAATTTCTAGTTGTCTGAGCGGCTGTCGCGATGCGGCTCGCTGCTATATCTCGCGGATTTCAACGCGGAGCATCTTGTCGCCCTGCTGGACCGCATTTACTACATCCTGTCCGCTCACTACCTTGCCGAATACCGTGTGCCTGCCGTTCAGATGCGACTGCGGCGAATGGGTTACGAAGAACTGGCTCCCGTTCGTGTTCGGTCCGGCGTTCGCCATCGAGATCACTCCCGTTTCATGTTTGAGCGGATTATCCTTCACCTCATCCTCGAACTTGTAGCCCGGGCCCCCGCGCCCTGTCCCCGTAGGATCGCCCCCCTGGATCACGAAATTCTTGATCACCCGATGGAAAGATACGCCGTCATAGAACCCTTCCTTCGCGAGGAAGACGAAGTTGTTTACCGTCTTCGGTGCATACTCCGGATACAGATCAATTTCGATTTTCCCCTTGTCCGTTTCGATGATCGCCCTGTATTTCTTTGCCGGGTCGATTTTCATTTCCGGCGGGTTCTTCCATTCAAGTGTCGCCATTCTCATTTCTCCTTTTCAATTCAGAATATCTTGATTCCCGCGTGCGCGGGAATGACGTGAGAGATGTTACCACAGGATGCGTGCATCGACGGCAACACACCCGCTGCTTGCCGCTATAATGGGATTGATATCGAGCTCTGAGATCTCGGGAAGCGACTGCGCAAGGAACGAGAGCCTCTCCAGGATTTCGACAAGACCGTTCCAGTCGATCGGCGCCTCACCCCTCAAGCCTATCAGCATGGGTGCAATCTTGAGGGACGAGAGCATTTCATTTGCCTCTTCGCCGTCGATAGGAACGATCGCGCGGCTCACGTCTTTAAAGACCTCTGTATAGATGCCGCCCAAACCGCAGGCTATGACATGGCCGAATTCGCCGTCCCGCTTGAGTCCGAGGAGAAGCTCATGTCCGTGGAGTTGCTCCTGGATCTGCACGGCCTCGACCTTCACATCCCGGTCGCGCGCGCTCGCGTTATGCAGCACGCGGTCGAAGGCGCGATGGAGATCCTCGACACCCCTGATCCCGGTCACGACACCGCCCCATTCCGTCTTATGCAGGAATGCCTTCCCCGTTAATTTCAGAACGAGCGGGTACGCCATGTTGGATGCAACGCCCTCCAGATCCCTCCGGCTCCTGGCGACGCCGCTCTTCACGACGGGAATGCCGAAGAGGTTTAGCAGGAGGAGTGCATCGTCTCCGACCAAAATCTTTTCTTTCTTGCCCTTGCCTGTGAGGGCCTCAAGTTTATCGTGCTCGACCGGAAACTGCCTCTGGACCGGTGTCTTGCGGTTCTTTGCCTGATGATACAGGTAGCAGAACGCAAGAGCCTGCACGGACCGTTCAACGCTATTGAAACAGGCGACATTCGCGACTTTCTCAAATTCATCGATAAATGCGTAGGCATCGATATAAGGCCACATGGCGAGTGGTTTTGAATTGCCCGCGTTCTTTCTGGATTCAGCGATAGTGCTAACGAGATTGAGATTTTGATGGAGCGGGGATGTCGAGACGGGCATGAAGGCCACTACCCCATCCACCTCGTCGGAACGTAAAAGATCCGTTATAGCCGTGCCGAAGGTCCCGGTGTAATTGCCGCCGATCATGCTTATGGGCCAGAGATCCATCGGATTGCCGACATGAATCCACTCCGGAAGGCCGGCTGATAATTTCTCCGCGAGTCCCGTCGGAAGTTTAGCGAGCATGAGTCCGTGGTCCTCGCAGGCGTCTGCCGCCATGATGCCGCCCGCCCCGGTCACTGACGCGACGCCAATCCGCGGGCCCGCCATCTCCTTCATGAGAAGAAGGGCGTGTATCGCATCGATCATGTCCATGTTGCTTTTTACGCGGATGATGCCTGCGCGCTTGCAGACGGCATCGAAGACATGGTCTTCCCCGACCATCGATCCCGTGTGGGAGAGCGCTGCCTTAGCCCCCGCCTGGCTTCGGCCCGCCTTAAAGACGATGACCGGCTTCTTCTCCGTCACCTCAGATACGAGCTTGAGAAAATCGCGGCCCCTCTTGACTCCTTCCATGTGAATCACGACGACCTTCGTTTCCGGGTCGTCGGCGAAATAAGTGAGGGCATCCACCACATCGACGTCACAGCCGTTCCCGATATCGATTGCCTTGCCCCAGTGCTTGTATGCCATGTCCTGTGATGCAACCTGCAAGACCCCGGTTTGCGCGATAAGCGAGACGGGTGAAAAGACCTCGGGGCGCTCCGTTTCAATGAAGGAGTTGGTGAATTTTTTGAAATTGTTCACGACACCCATTGTATTAGGGCCGATGATGCGTATGCCATTCGCCTTCGCCCGCCTGACAATCTCCTCCTGCATTTCCTTGCCTTCTTGATCCGCGTCGGCAAAGCCCTGGGTGATGATGATGATCCTTGTGACGCCTGCTTGGGCACATTGGTCAATCACCGAAATTACCCTGTCTCTGGCGACAGAGACCACCGCCAGGTCTATCGCTTCCGGGACGTCGGTTATCGAGGGATACACCTTGAGGCCGCAGATTTCTTTTGCGTTCGGATTGATGGGAAATATCTTGCCTTTGTAGCCGTAGCGCAGAAGCACTTCTGCATTGTTAAAAGACCCGTCACCTGTATGCCGGGGAACCCCGATCAAGGCAACCGAAGAGGGATTAAAAAAATTCTGCATCTGTAAACTCACTTTCTGTTGACTTCGAGAATCCGGAATATTGCGAAGCGGGCTTATACATACTTCTTTTCGCGATAGCGGTATAGAAAAAAATGAGGCAGATCAGAAAAAAACAGCCTCCGA
>DATJBN010000119.1:0-24571 GCA_035515335.1 Syntrophales bacterium
AAAGATGACATTTGAGAGAAGATAGTTTGCGCCAAACGAAACAAACTAAGCCTACATCGGGTATCCTCCCATTGCCCGCCACTCATTACCCTCCATGTCTTGGCTTTCAAAAACAAATAGTTATTTATAGATTGTATCAAAAAACAGATGAGGTCGAATATGGATTATAGAGACGACATTTATATTGCCAGTTGCGTATTTACGAGAAATTATCCTGAACTAAGTGTGACAATTCAGGAATACCTGAAGAACCGGTTTGATATGCAGATCATAAGATGCTGCGTGCCGAATTATAAGATTCCGGAATTGGAAAACAATATTCCAGAAAGTGCTCGGTCTAAATGGAAGCGTCTCCCTTCCTATAAGAAATTTTCGAACAAGAATAGAATGGTTTATCTATGTCACAATTGTTCTGCCATTTTTCTTGAAACGATGCCGGATGTGAAGATCACTTCACTGTGGGAGCTTATCCTGGAAGATAAGAAGTTTTCGTATCCCGATTATTCTCACGAGAAAATGACTGTGCAGGACTGCTGGCGTTCGTATGATAACCGCGTCGAACAGGAAGCCGTTCGTATGTTGTTGGAGAAGATGAGCGTGGATATTGTGGAGATGAATGAAAACTACGAAAAGACACAATTCTGCGGAGTGTCAATTTATCAGCCGGCACCTGAACGGAATTTGAAGCTCGCTCCCATAAGGTTCGTCAAGAACGCGGCAGGAAAATTTATTTCCCGGACTGAGGAAGAAAAATTGGAGCTGATGCAGAAACATTGTAAGGAAATCAACACTGATAAGGTCGTCGCATATTGCCATTATTGCTCAAAAGGTCTCGAGCTTGGCAGAAAGAATGTGAAGCATCTGGCTGAATTGCTGTTTCCGTAGGATTGACAAACAAAGCGGGAAGTAAACTGCCACTTCAAAAATCTCCTGGTCGAAGTCAGAACTCCATCAGATAAGCCTGAACCCAGCACCACGCCTGCAGGAGGGGATTTCACCTCTTGACTGTACCCACAGATGAGGGTATGGCTTTAACAAAGTATTCTTCGGACGAAAGATTATGAAGGACGAAATGGACCGGAGAGAATTCATCAAACTCTCTATCGCCACAGGCGCGCTCCTCGCGGCCGGTGATTTGACAAAGACAGGAGATGCTATGGCAAAGGACACAATAAAGATTACAGAGGTTGATAAGCTGACCATCTGGGTGTTGGCAGACAATTTCTACGATACGAATAGAAAGGAAAGCAAGATCACGAAGCGCTACCGTGTGGTTCCCGGCAAGTCGATCCACGCCCAGCACGGCCTTTCTTATTACGTGGAGACAGCCGTCAACGGCAAGACGAGCGCCTGCATGTTCGATTACGGACTCGATCCGCTCGGTGTGATAAACAACATAGAGCTGCTCGGCCTTGATATCGGCAAGACGGGCGCCTTCAGCCTGAGCCACGGGCACTACGATCACTTTGTGGGAGCGATAGGCATCCTGAAACAATACCGTTCACGGATCACCGCAGGAACGCCGTTCTTCGTGGGCGAAGAGGTGTTCAACCGCAGGTACTCGCTCCGGCCCGGACGCACGGAATATGATGATCTCGGTCAGCTAAGTAAAGAGGACCTCGAAGGCCTTGGGGTGAAGGTCGTGGAGGTGAAGAAGCCGACACAAATCATTCCGGGGGCATACTTCACCGGCAACATCGATAAGGTTACTGATTATGAGAAAGTGGCGCCCAATTATCTCATCAAGCGCGGTGAGAAACAGGAGAAGGATGATTTCCGCGGCGAACAGGCGGTTTGCTTTAACGTGAAGGGAAGAGGGATCGTGCTGCTTTCAGGCTGCGCGCACGTGGGCATAGTCAACACGGTGAGGCATGCGCAAAAGGTTTCAGGCGTAGACAAGATGCACGCCGTAATGGGTGGATTTCATCTCATCAATGTGAAGCAGGAGATTATTGAGAAGACAGTCGCCGATATCAAGGCGATGAAGCCGGAATACATCGTACCTACTCATTGCACCGGGTTCGAAGCGATGGTGTCATTCAACAGGGAGATGCCGAACGAATTCATTCTCAATACGACCGGAACAAGGTATACCTTTGGGGCGTAAGCGGAGAGGCAGAAAACTCTTGATGACAGTTACGTGTCCGATCTCTTGCCCTGGCATTTTTTGAAGCTCTCTATCGCGAATGTACAGAAATTTTTCCACGATGAAAAGTCATACCACCACCTCTCGATGGTGTGACCCTTGGCCTTGAAGTCGTCGCTCAGTTCCCGGAGCATCTTGAAGAGCACGTGCTTCCCCGGCAGGTCCCGGTCATCGTCAGGCAATTTGCCCTGGCTTCCCATCACATAAAGGGCATTTCCCTGGTCGCCGTTGCGAAAACCCCGCCCGGTGTTCGAGGAGATCAGCTTCTTGAGACCCATGTAGATCAATTCCTTTTCTTCCAGTGGAATGTTTTGAAACATAATAGACTCCTCCAAGTTGTCATTTGTTTCGTTGTGACACATGTTATTTCCTTTCCGCCTGAGGTTCGGTAACTTCGGTCACATTTTTTTGATTTCTTATGAGGACTCAATTGAGACTATTAATATGTCATGAACCTGTTTCAATATCCTGAAAAAGCACGGCGCCCAATTTCTCTTTCTCCGTGTCGGATACCCTCGCGCTGCCGCGTCGCGCCTCTTTCGCCTCCGCGACAAAATATTTCAAGAGATCGAGCTTGTGGATGTCGTGGACGCCTGCTTTCCGATCCGCTGAAATTTTTGCGAGCGCGGAGATTATGCCAAAGGCATAGAGGCTCAATGTAGTAGCACGTCGCAGGAAGAATTCCTTCCCGGCTGACTTCTTCCCATACAGGATGATTCCGAAAAGCAGCATCCGCCTTAGTGTTCGCAGATTGGCCTTGGCCAGTCTCACCGCCTCCTGCACGATCCCGCCGCCGTCTATGCGCCATTCCATCGACGCCAAGGTTGAGATTAATTCTTTGAAGACATAATACCAGCGGGACAAGCCCTCGCGCAAACCGAGTTGGCGCCTCAGGCGCCCAAGGAGGAAGAGTGCCGGGTACATGGAATGGATCTCCGTCGTTCCTTCGAATATGGGCACGACGCGGAAATCTCGCATCCGCTTTTCGTAAGGCAGATTAGTAAGGTAACCGGCTCCCCCAGCAACCTGCATGGCATCGTATATGACGTCCCATGCCCGCGTCGAACCATAGAGCTTGCAGTGCGACGTCTCAATCACGGGATCATCGCCCGGAGCCGATACGAGGAGGTTCGCAATAAAATAGTTCATACACGAAGTGATGAACCCGTGGACACGGGCGCTGACTATCTTCTCCTGCACGAGGGGAAAATTGCCGATCGGAACACCGAACTGGATCCGGCTTCCGGCGCGCTTCACCATATCCTTCAAAGAGAGGTCGATGAGGCCGGCTGATGCCGCCCCAAGCGCAAGCCTCCCGTAGTTGAGGACGGCAAGAGCGATCTTATAGCCGTCGCCAGGCTTGCCGAGCATGTTTTCCACGGGCACGCGAACGTTGCTGAATTGAATCGTTGCGGTGGAGCTTACCTTGATGCCCATCTTGGACATGTCCTGCCCGATTTTCACACCGTCCCAGCCGGTCTCCAAGATGAACGCCCCCATGAAGCCGGGATGCGCCGGGTTCAACTGGGCAAAGACGGTGAGGCCATGCGCGTAGTTTGCGTTCGTAATATAGGTCTTCGTGCCGTTCAGGATGTAATGCCTTCCGTCACCGGAGAGCTCCGCCTTCGTCTCGATGTGCCGCGCGTCCGAGCCGTACTTAGGTTCGGTGAGCGCGTAGGAAAAAATCATCTCTCCCGAGGCGGCAAGCGGAAGATAGCGGCGCGTCTGCTCCTCCGTTCCGAAGAGTTCGATGCCCTTGACGCCGATAAAGAGGTGGGCAAGAAAGACTATTGCTGACGCGAGGTCAATGGCCGCGATCTCCTCAACGAACCTCACACAATCGACAAGGCTTACTTCCAGCCCGCCGTAGGTCTCGGGAAGGCTGATCCCGAAGAAGCCGTTCGTTTTCATCTTTTCAAGAATCTCTTCGGGGATACGTCCCTCCTCCTCAAGTTTGTGCGGAGGATAGTCCTTGAACATCCCGCGATACGACTCGAGCAGGGACCTGATCTTATCTGAAACGGCAGGCATTCGGTAAGAATCGAATGCTCTCTTATCGAAGACCCCATCGACAATCTTTTCCATGAAACTGCCTGATACCATCTGTTATACTCCCTAGTTCCTTAACCCTTTATGATACAAGTATAAGAGGTATATAGAGGAATTTCTATTCTTTTTTCCGCTGCAAGGAGCGCATTTACGCGACACGCCCCCTTTTTCTCAAGGGCTTTCCGTTGACGACGGGGATCAACAATGACCGCTATTTTTCTCTTGCAAACGGGTATTTTATATGTTAGAAATCTCGTGAAAATCATCTGGTACGTTTGTGATGAGTGGGCTTGCGCCCACTTTTTTTTTCGAAAAAGGCTGAAAAGGAAGCCGCGTTCCGGTGATGAGTTGCAAGTGAAATGAGTGATAATACGTATACATACCGGGAAAAGATCAGAGGGCTGATTGAACCCCTGATTGAGTCCGAAGGCATGGAGACCGTGGATATTGAGTGCCTGAAGATGAAGTACCGGTGGCTGGTGCGTATCTATATAGACAAGGAAGGCGGCGTGACCGTCGATGATTGCGCGGAGATCAGCAGGCAGGCAGGTGATATACTCGATGTTTATGACGCACTGCCCGGCTCATATACGCTGGAGGTCTCTTCTCCGGGCCTCGACAGGCCTCTGACGAGAGACAAGGACTTCATCAAGTACCGCGGCTCCAAGGTACGCATCAAGACGGGGGAGAAGATTGACGGCGTCAAAAATTTTAACGGACAGTTGATTGATTACCTGGATGAAAATGGTAAGAAGAATCTAATCGTCGATGTATCGGGGAAGATTTATCACATACCGCGAGAGATGGTAGCCAAGGCGCATCTGATTTATGAATTTTGATACAAATATGGAGGACTATCAATGTTGCCGGAACTTAAACGTCTGATAGAGCAGATGGGCAAAGATAGAGGTATAGACAAGAGTGTCATCATAGAGGCACTGGAAACGGCCATGCTGACCGCTGCACGAAAGAAATTGGGGCCGCATGTCGACATCGAGGCCCACTACAATGAGGAAGTTGGAGAAGTTGAAGTCTTTCAATTCAAAACGGTCGTAGACAAGGTTCTTGATCCGGATGTTCAGATCTCAGTGGCGGAGGCGCGGAAGGAGTTGGATGAAGGCGCGGAAAGGGGAGACAGCCTGGGAATCAAGATAGAGACAAACACCTTCGGCAGGATTGCCGTTCAGACAGCAAAGCAGATAATCATTCAGAAGGTCAAGGATGCGGAACGGGACAACGTCTATGACGAATATAAAGACAAGAAAGGCGAACTGGTAAGCGGCTTCGTGCAGAGGTTCGACGGAGGGAATATCATCGTGAACCTGGGCCGGGCCGAAGGCGTGATCCCGGCTGCCGAGCAGATATACAGGGAAACGTACAAGCGTGGCGAACGAATCCGCGCGTATGTGTGCGACGTGAAGAAGATAACCAAAGGACCTCAGATCATCCTCTCAAGGACTCATCCTAGTTTCTTGAAGGCCCTGTTTGAAGTTGAGGTGCCGGAGATATCCGAGGGGTTGATCGAGATCGTTAATGTCGCAAGAGAACCCGGGAAACGGGCCAAGATATCGGTGAGAACGAAGGATAAAGACATAGACCCGGTGGGCGCCTGCGTGGGCATGAGGGGTTCCCGCGTGCAGAGCGTAGTCCAGGAGCTGCGCGGTGAAAAGATAGATATCGTCCCCTATTCGGCGGATAACGCGACCTACGTCTGCAGCGCACTCTCGCCGGCAAAGGTCAACCGCGTCATCATGGACGAGGACAATCGTTCCATGGAAGTAATCGTTCCCGACGACCAGCTCTCACTCGCGATAGGAAAGAACGGACAGAACGTAAGGCTTGCGGTCAAACTGTCGGGATGGAAGATCGATGTGAAAAGCGAATCTATGGCGGCCTCACAGGATGCAGAAGGGTTCAAGTCGCTCACCAAGATTCCCGGCGTCGGTGAAGCGATGGCGGAGAAGCTGTTCAACGAGGGTTTCAAGAGCATATCGATGATCGCCACTACGGACCCGGAGATGCTATCCACCATCCAGGGTGTCGGGGAGAAGAGCGCGACACAGTGGATCGAGGCTGCGGTGAAGATCATCGACGAAGAAGCTGCTGAGCAGAAGGCCACATGACGGCAGATCAAACATACAGAAGAGAAATTTAGAGACGAGGTTTATAAAAAGACGTTGCAGCGACCATAACATGCGAGGGTTTCAAGGATGACTAAGAAGAGAGTCTACGAGTTGGCCAAGGAATTGGGTATCGATAGCAAGGAGCTGATATCCCGTCTCGAGAAATTCGGCATTGCCGTAAAGTCTCATTCGAGCACGATCGAAGACACGGATGTCGAGAAGATCCAGAAGGAACTGCTGTCAGGCGAACCCCATGAAATGGTCGAGCAGAGGATAAAGTCCACAATCATAAGAAGAAGGGCTGTACGTCCCTCTCCGGAGGAAGTTAAAGCGGAAGCCGCCGCGCTCGAGGCCTCTGCCAAGGCGCAGGAGAAGGTCGAAGCGGCAGCGCCCAAGGAAGTCAAGAAAGAGAAGGCCGTTACGAAGGAAGCGCAGGCAAAGGCCGCCCCCGTTGTCGATAAAGCGCCTAAGAAAGCCGCTGCCGAAGAAGCAATCCCGCCAAAGGCCGTGAAGCCGGAAGCAGCGGCAACTGAAGTGAAGGCTGAAGGCCCCGCAAAAGCGGCCGAGGTCGCCGAAGAAGTTTCCAAGAAGCCTAAGAAGAAGCTCGAACTCGTTGAAAAGAAGCCTGTACCCGAGACTGCCCCTCCTCACGCGGCCGAGGTGAAGCACGCGCCTCCAAAAGAGGCGACGAAGGCGTCCCCCAAAGAAGCGGCTGCTGAAATCAAAAAAGAGCCCGGCCAGAAGCCTGCTCTCAAGATAGTAAAGGAAGTCACTCCTGCCAAGGTAGTCGAGAAACCGGTGAAGTGGGAACCGGAAAAAGCAAAGCTAAAGGGGAGAAAGCCTGTCGAGGTAGTGATGGAGGAACTTCCGTCTGCGCGGAAGAAGGCCTTCATCAAGAAGCTCGTAGACAAGAAGGACAGGCGTGAAGATCTTGACAGGGAAGAGCGGATTGCCAAGTGGAAGGACAGGAAAAAGCAAGTAACCGTCAAGATGAAGAAGACCGCCATTACGACCCCGAAGGCGATAAAGAGGAGGATAAAGGTGGGCGAAGTGATAACGGTTGGTGACCTTGCCAAGAAGATGGGCGTGAAGGCGAGCGAGGTTATCAACAAACTGATCGGACTCGGACTGATGGTAACAATCAATCAGGCGATAGAGAGCGATGCCGCGACCCTTATCGCCAACGAGTTCGGCTACCAGGTAGAACAGGTTGGAGCCGAATATGATGAATCACTCCTGAAGGCAGAGCCGTCATCGGAGAATCTCAAGACAAGGGCCCCTGTTGTGACCATAATGGGGCACGTAGACCACGGGAAGACGTCGCTGCTCGACGCGATAAGACAGACGAACGTAATCGCCGGCGAGGTCGGCGGAATCACGCAGGCCATAGGGGCGTACCACGTCCACATCAAAGACAGGGACATTGTCTTCCTCGATACGCCGGGGCATGAAGCATTCACCGCCATGAGGGCGAGAGGGGCTCATGTAACGGATATCGTCGTACTCGTAGTCGCCGCTGATGACGGTGTAAAAGATCAGACGATCGAGGCCATCAATCATGCGCGTGTCGCGGGAGTTCCGATAATAGTGGCCGTCAACAAGATAGACAAGCCGGGAGCGGACCCCGGTAAGATCAAACAGGTCCTCTCCGATTATGACCTCGTGCCTGAAGAATGGGGCGGTCAAACTATTTACTGCGATGTGTCGGCCAAGAAGAAACAGGGCATCGAAGAGCTTCTGGAGATGATACTTCTCCAGGCGGACGTCATGGACCTCCGCGCCGATCCCGACCGTCCTGCACGTGGCGTTATCATCGAGGCGAAGCTGGATCGCGGCCGCGGCCCTGTGGCAACGGTACTTATCGAAGAGGGAACCTTGAGAGATGGAGACGCATTTGTCTCAAAGACGGAGTTCGGCAAGGTCAGGGCGCTGATCAACGACCAGGGCCAAAGGGTGGAGACGGTCGGACCTTCAATGCCTGTGGAGGTGATCGGATTTTCAAGAGTCCCGCAGGTTGGGGCCGAATTCATCTGTGTGGAGGATGAAAAGAAGGCCCGCAGCATCGGAGAATACTGGATAAGAAAAGAGCGGGAGCGCGAACTCTCCAAGTCCTCCAAGATCACACTCGAGCAGTTGTACCAAAAAATCAAAGAGGGTGTAAAAGAGCTCAACGTCATAATAAAGGGAGACGTCCAGGGGTCCATAGAAGCCCTGACCGACGCGCTCAACAAGCTCAGCACCCAGGATATAAAACTGAAGATCATCCACAGCTCGACGGGAGCCATAACGGAAACGGACGTCATGCTGGCATCTGCATCCAATGCCGTTATCATCGGCTTTAACGTGCGACCCGATGCCAGGGTCATAGAGATTGCCGAGCAGGAAGGCGTCGAGATCAAGCTTTATGAAATCATTTACGACGTCATTGCGGACATGAAAGCCGCCATGGAAGGCCTCCTCGAGCCGCTCTACAAAGAGACGGTGATCGGACGGGCGGAGGTGAGAGAATTATTCAAGGTGCCGAAGATCGGAACGATCGCAGGAAGCTATGTGACGGACGGCAAGATAACAAGAAACGCTAATCTCAAATTGGTGCGCGAGGGAGTTCAGGTCTATGACGGCAAGCTGCTCTCCCTAAGAAGGTTTAAAGATGACGTCAGGGAGGTCACGGAAGGCCTTGAGTGCGGCATCGGCATAGAGGGCTTCAATGACATCCGGGTAGGTGATGTCATCGAGGCTTACGTGAATGAAGAGATAGAAAGAAAGCTCTAAGGACGTACTGTTTTTTCTTAGAGTCTTCAATCGTGGATTGATTTTTACCCATGGTCATTGGATCCGGCATCATAGACTTGTTGATCGCAGAAAGCAGGTCTCTGAAAGAGAAGAGGGGGGTACTCAACAGGATCCTCAAGCGGGCCCAGAACGAATTCAATATCTCCATTGCCGAGATCGGACAGAACGATCACTGGAAGAGGGCGCAGATCGGTTTCAGCTTCGTCGGGAATGACAGGCGCTACATAAACGGAAAGATCGATCACCTTTTGAAGTTCGTCGACAGTCTTCGTCTGGCAGAGGTGTTGAATTCGAAGATCGAGATTATCAACCTCCCCGATTCGCCGGATCACCTCGAATACAACGAGGACAAGTACAATGAGTTTTAAGAGGGCGACCCGCGTCGCAGATCTTATCAAGGCTGATATCGCCGATATCCTCTTGAGAGAGATCGGAGACCCGCGCATAAAGTCTGTGACTATCACCGGTGTGAAGCTGACCGACGATCTGCGCTTCGCCCGGGTATTCTTCGTCGAGATGGGAAAGGATACCTGCGACCCTGAGACAAAGAGAGCCCTGGAGAATGCGACCGGGTTCCTGAAGAGGGAACTCGGCAAGAGGCTGAGTTTGCGCTACGTGCCGGACATCATCTTCGCATGCGACGAATCATTTGCATACGGAAGCAAGATAGACAAACTGCTTGCAGAAATACGAGCGGGAGAGGAAAAGGATATTGAATAGAATCATCGATATTATAAACAGGCACCGCTCCTTCCTCATCGCCTCCCACGTCAGGCTTGACGGCGATGCCCTGGGATCCGAGCTGGCGCTTTATCAGATGCTCCTGAATATGGGCAAGGATGTCATCGTTTATAATCAGGACGAGACGCCGGGCAATTACCGTTTTCTCCCGGGAAGCGACAAGATCGTTCACAGGCTTCCGCCGCTCAATAAATGCGAGGCTGTATTCATTCTCGATTGCAGCGAATTTGAAAGGATAGGAGACGAGGCGGCCCGCATTGGCGGCATGGAGCGAATCATAAACATCGACCACCACGTGTCGAACAGAAACTTCGGCAGCATCGTCATTGTCGATCACAGTGCGAGTTCCACTGCGGAGCTGCTCTACAGCATCATGGTAAAGATGGGCGCTGACATCACGAGGGATATGGCAACCAATCTTTACGCGGCGATTATTACGGACACGGGTGGATTCTGCTACGGAAATACGAGGAAGGACACGCTGATAGCAGCGGGAAACCTTGTGGGAAAGGGAGCGGACCCGCAATGGATTTCGGAAAATGTGTATGAGACCAACCCGCTGTCAAAGATAAGACTGCTTACCAAGGTGCTGGAGACGCTTTCTTTCGACTGGGATAGGAAGGTCGGCTATATGGTGGTTTACAGGAAGGACTTCAAAGATGTCGGAGCGCTGATGGAACACACTGAAGGCTTTGTAGACATTCCCCGCTCAATCGAAGGAGTCGAGGTATCAATCCTGTTTACCGAAATGTCAGACAATCAATTTAAGTTAAGCCTCCGATCGAAAGGGAAAGCCAACGTGGAGCGCGTGGCTGCCGCCTTCGGGGGAGGCGGGCATATCAATGCCGCGGCTTGTCATATAGACGGCGACTTTGAGACGGTCTTGAGGAAAGTCCTGGAAGCTATTTCCAGCTCTCAGCAGATCAGTGGGTAGTGCGTTTGCTATGAACGGCATTATTGTTATCGATAAGCCCGCAGGGAAAACATCACGCGAAGTGGTTGAGGACGTGAGGAAAGCCCTTTCTGTCAGGAAGGCGGGCCATACAGGAACACTGGATCCCATGGCGACGGGTGTTTTGCCTGTTTGCCTCGAGGAGGCGACAAAATTAGTGCAGTTCCTCTCAACGGACACGAAAGACTATACGGCAACCATGCTCCTGGGGGTGAAGACGGATACCCAGGACATAGAAGGCGCCGTCATTGCCCGAGATAACCCTGATGTTATGCATGCCGACATAGAAGATGTTTTTTGCCGCTTTGTGGGAGAGATTGAACAGGTGCCGCCCCGGTATTCGGCGATAAAGTATCGAGGCAGGTCACTGTACAAATGGGCGAGACAGGGCATTGTCGTAGACCCGCCCCAGAGATTGATTGAAATCTATGAAATCAAGATCGACGAAGTAAAGCTGCCCTATGTTACTTTCAGGATTTCCTGTTCCAAGGGGACGTATGTGAGGTCTCTCTGCGCCGACATAGGCGAGATGCTGGGTTGCGGGGCATGTCTCGCGAGGCTGCGTAGAACGAGAAGCGGATTCTTTTCCGAGGCGTCCGCAATAGGCCTTGACGAACTTGACGGTCGATCGGAAGGGAATCTCGCAGATAAGGTCATCCCTCTGATTGATGCGCTTCCTCAAATACCGGCAATTCACATTGATTACACATACGCCAGGAAATTGAGGGATGGTTATCAACCGGTCGTAGAAGCACTGAGAATGTATCATATTCCTTCCCTTGCTGGAGGAGATATGGTAAAATTTATAGATGAGGGAAATAATCTCGTTTCCATAGCAAAAATGCTCTGCACTTCTGACCAGATTGTTGCAGCGGAAGGACAAAGGCAGGCTGCTAAGATCATAAGAATTTTTAATTAATGGAAATGACTTATGACGCGCGTTAAATCCGCTCGATGTGTGTAAGAGAACTGAGTCGGACACGATATTCGCAAATCTAGATTACGACTAATCTTAGGGAGGGTATAAACGGTGTTAGATACTGAAAAAAGGAAGGACGTCATCAATAATTACAAATTGCATGAGGTAGATACAGGTTCTCCGGAGGTCCAGATTGCTCTTCTCAGCGCCAGGATTGAGTACTTGACGGAACATTTCAAGGCCCACAAGAAAGACCATCATTCGCGCAGAGGCCTCTTAAAGCTCGTAGGAAAGAGGAGACGCCTTCTGGATTATCTTAGAAAGAAGGACGTGGAGAGATACAGGAGCATCATTCAGCGGCTGGGACTGAGGAAATAGTGTTCGCTCAAATTCCGGAACACAAATACACCTTTTGGCACTTGTTAGCTCCAACAGGGGAAATTTGGGGCTCTTATCCAACTCTCCCACTAAAACCACTATAAAGAGGAAATAAACTACATGGATAATATTTACAGCACGGATTTCGGAGGCAGAGGCATCTCCGTTAAAACAAATTACATGGCGGCTCAGGCCGACGGCTCGGTCCTGGTAACATACGGCGACACCGTAGTCATCGTGACCGCCGTATCGGTTAAGACAAAGAGGGAAGGCGTAGATTTTCTTCCTCTTACGGTTGATTACCAGGAGATGACCTTTGCCGCAGGGAAGATCCCCGGTGGGTTCTTCAAGCGTGAGGGCCGGCCGAATGAAAGAGAGATCCTCACATCAAGGATAATCGACAGGTCAGTAAGACCTCTCTTTCCGAAGGGCTACTTCTATGAAACCCAGATCGTGGCCACGGTGCTCTCAGTAGATAATGAAAACGATTCCGTTGTATCGGCATTGACCGGCGCTTCCGTAGCGCTCGAGATCTCCAACATTCCCTTTGGCGGACCCATAGCCGGAGTGCGCGTGGGCAGGGTTGAGGGTCGTCTTGTTCTAAATCCTTCCGCAGAGCTTCTCGAGAAGAGCGATTTCAATCTCTTCATCGTGGGAAGAAAGATCTCTCGCGGAACGGGCAGCAAAGACTTTGATATAAACCTTGTAATGCTTGAAGGCGAGGCCGTTGAAGTAGAGGAGGATGCAATTGTCGATGCGATCAATTTCGGTCTCGAGTCTTTACGGCCGGTAATTGAATTTCAGGATCGCATTCGAGAGGCCATAGGAAAAGAAAAGAGGGCCGTTGAAGTCGAGCACATCGATCAGGCGCTTGCCGATAAGGTAGCTGCAAAAGCGAAAGACAGTTTCAAAGAAGCTTACACCATCGCCAGAAAACTCGACAGGTACAAGCAGCTTGACTGGATCCGTGAGACGGTTTTGAAGGATGTGTGTGCTGGGGACGACAAGCTGGTCCCACAGGTCAACGGCATCCTCGAGGAACTGGAAAGACGAATAGTCAGAGATATGATACTGCACGAAAAGAAAAGGGCCGACGGCAGAGCGTCCGCAGAGATCAGGCCGATTACCGCCGAGGTGGGACTTCTTCCCAGGGCACACGGATCGGCTCTTTTCACCCGGGGGGAGACCCAGGCTCTTGCCGCCCTGACACTGGGCACATCTTCTGACGAACAGCGACTTGACTATGTAAGCGGAGAAGAGATGAGGACCTTCATCCTCCACTATAATTTCCCGCCCTACTGTGTGGGAGAGGCAAAGCCTCTCAGGAGTCCCGGGAGGAGGGAAATAGGGCACGGCGCACTCGCCAGGAAGGCGCTTCTTCCCATCTTGCCTTCTGAAGAGACATTCCCCTACACGATAAGAATCGTGTCGGAGATACTCTCGTCAAACGGCTCATCGTCAATGGCCACCGTGTGCGGCAGCCTGCTTTCCCTGATGGACGCGGGCGTCCCGGTAAAGGATGTTGTGGCGGGCATTGCCATGGGCCTCCTTAAGGAAGACGGCAATGTTGTGATTCTTTCCGACATCATCGGCGATGAGGATCACGCGGGCGACATGGATCTCAAGGTGTGCGGAACCAAGAAGGGCATCACGGCTCTACAGATGGACATCAAGATAGGCGGCATCACGGAAGATATCTTGAGAAAGGCCCTCCAGCAGGCGAAAGATGGGCGCCTCTTTATCATCGGGAAACTGAAGGAAACCATATCGGAACCGAGGCATGATATCTCCAAGTATGCCCCGCGTATTACAACTCTTAAGGTTAAGCCGGAAAAAGTGAGAGACGTAATCGGTAGCGGGGGCAAGAATATCAGACAGATTATCAACGAAACGGGCGTCACCATCGATGTGGAAGATGACGGTACTGTGACCATTGCATCGAGCGACGCAGAGGCCGCGTCAAGGGCCGTCGCCATGGTGAAGTGGCTCACCGAAGAAGCAGAGGTCGGCAAGATCTACCGCGGCATCGTCAAGAAGATAGTCGATTTCGGCGCATTCGTCGAGATACTGCCCGGCACCGAAGGTCTGGTGCACATATCGCAACTGGCGAGGGAGCGTGTCAAGAGTGTAACCGACGTCCTCCATGAAGGCGATGAGGTGATGGTAAAGGTACTTGAGATCGACAAACAGGGAAAGATCCGCCTCAGTAGGAAAGATGCATTAGGTCACAATGCATAAGAAGACTGTCCTTCCCAACGGTATCAGGGTTGTTTCAGAAGACATCGATCGCGTACGGTCAATATCAATAGGGATCTGGGTCGAGTGCGGCTCCCGCTACGAAGATCATTCGACAAACGGGGCTTCGCATTTCATCGAGCATATGCTTTTCAAGGGGACGAAGAACAGGTCCGCTTTTGAGATTGCATCTGCCATTGATTCCGTGGGCGGCATGATGAATGCCTTCACCGGCAAGGAACTGACCTCGTTCTACATAAAGATACCGGACTATCACCTCCAGATGGCGATAGAGCTTCTAGCCGACATCTTTATAAATTCATGTTTCGACGAAAAGGAGATCGCAAAGGAGCAATCCGTCGTCCTTCAGGAAATCAATATGACGGAAGATACGCCTGACGATTATATACACGACTATTTCGAAGGCGTATTCTGGAACGGCCATGAATTAGGTCTTCCCGTCCTAGGCACCAGGGACCTCGTGGCCTCCTTAAATAGAAAGACTCTCATTTCTTTCTTCAAGGAACGCTATGGGGGTAACAACGTTGTGCTGGCGGCGGCCGGCAATCTGGAACATGACGCACTAGTCGATCTTGCGGTGAAGTCATTCGGCACTATTCCGGCCGTAACATTAAAGCCCCGGATAAACAGACCCGTCGTATCTTCGAAGGTCGGCGTTCTCAAGAAAGACCTGGAACAGGTGCACATGATCCTTGGCGCACTCGCGCCTTCGGCGGTCAGCCCCGAAAGATATTCCGGGTTTCTGTTGAACGCTATTCTTGGGGGGAGCATGAGCTCCAGGCTGTTTCAGGAAATCAGAGAAAAGAGGGGCCTCGCATACGCAGTCCATTCGTATGTGACGCCGTATATGGACACCGGTCTCATGGGCATTTACGCTGGAACCGGTGAGGAAAGAGTCAGGGTCGTCCTCGACCTGATCCTCGAGGAGCTCAGGCGGTTGCGTCACGAGCTCTTAACAGAAAAGGAAATTGCTCAGGTCAAAGAGCTTATCAAAGGAAATTTTCTCCTCTCCATGGAGAGTACTGACAGCCGCATGATAAGACTTGCCAAGAATGAAATCTGTTTCGGAAGGTATATACCCGAGGACGATGTCATAGCCGCAATTGACGCCGTCACGGCTGAGGAAGTAAGAAGACGGGCATTTGAAATGTTCATGCCGGACGCTATTTCGGTGGCTGCAATGGGCAGGATCACGGAAGAGGACATCGCCCTTGATTCGTACGATGGATAGGGCATAATCAAAAAATGAATGGCTGAAATCTGGCTGCGATGATAGAAGAAGTCGGAGTTCATATTCAAAAGCTTCCGGGTTGTTTTGACATATCGCTTCCCCGGTACATGACGGAGAAAGCGGCAGGCATGGATATTTACGCCGCGGTTGCGGAAGACGAGACGATACAGCCGGGAGAGAGGAAGATGATTCCTTCAGGCATTGCGATCGCCTTGCCTGAAGGATATGAGGCGGAAATCAGGCCCCGGAGCGGCTTGGCTATAAAGAAAGGAGTCACGCTGGTCAACGCCCCCGGTACGATTGATGCAGACTACAGAGGCGAGATCGGCATCCTATTGATTAACCACGGGGCGGAACCCTTTGTGATCAAGCGGGGCGATCGAATAGCCCAGATGGTTGTGCACAGGGTCTGTAAAGTCTCTTGGATAGAAAGTAAGGAGCTTGATGCGACCCCAAGGAGTGATGGGGGATTCGGACATACGAAGTAAGGGGTGAGGGCTTCATGAAAAAACTTCGGGTAAATAAGACATACAAAGAGATCAACGAGAAGATCAAGAAAGGAAAGGCCGTTGTGGTAACGGCCGAAGAGATGATCGACGTCGTTGAGAAGCACGGTCACGTTGAAGGCGCACGGAGGATTGACGTCGTCACCACCGGCACATTTGCCCCCATGTGCTCATCCGGGGCCTTCCTGAATTTCGGCCACACTGCACCCAAGATAAAGGCTTCCAAGGTATGGTTGAATGATGTGTTCGCTTATGGCGGCTTAGCGGCCGTGGACTGTTATCTCGGTGCCACTGAAGTGGTCGAAGGTGATCCCTTAAACAGTGTCTACCCTGGAGAATTCAATTACGGAGGCGGCCATGTGATCGAGGATCTCGTGGCGGGCAATGTCATCAGGCTGCGCGCCGAAGGATATGGGACCGACTGTTATCCTGCCCGCAGATACGAAAAGAATATAACGATCAACGATCTCAGGGATGCAATACTGTTCAATCCGCGGAACGCTTATCAGAACTACAACTGCGCAGTGAACATGTCCGACAAGACGATCTACACCTACATGGGAGTGCTGAGGCCCCGTGTGGCCAATGCAAATTACTCAACGTCGGGCCAGCTAAGCCCTCTGTTCAACGACCCCTTCTACATGACTATCGGCATTGGGACGAGGATATTTCTGGGAGGTGCCCAGGGATACGTGGCCTGGCATGGTACTCAACATAACCCCAATGTGAAGAGAGGCAAACACGGTGTGCCCAAAGAGGGCGCAGGGACGATTTCAGCGATAGGCAACCTCAAGGAAATGTCGCCCCGATGGCTTGTCGGCGCAAGCATGCTGGGATACGGGGTTTCTCTCTATGTGGGGGTCGGGATACCCATACCTATTTTGAATGAAGAGATGGCGCGTTATACTGCTGTCAAAGATGAGAACATATATACACAGATCTTCGACTACAGCATGAACTATCCGAAAGGCGGTCCTCTCAAGAGTCTCGGTGAAGTAAGCTATAAAGAGCTTCGTTCCGGCGAGATAGTCATAAACGGCAAGAAGGTCATTACCGCCTCGCTCTCGAGTTATTACAAGGCAAGAGAGATCGCAAATATTCTCAAAGAATGGATTGAGCGCGGAGACTTTCTCCTTGGCGAACCGCAGCAACCCCTGCCGTCGGTCATTATTTGATGCCCCTATTCAGCTCAGGGCAGCCACAAGAAGGCTGCCCTGACATCTATTAATCAACATCATTACGATATTCGGCATATTTCCCGCGTCTTGAAAAAAAGAATGGGATGTGCCCTGCGTCACTGCAATATTAATTAATATGCATTAATATTACTTGACATATTCAACTTTTGGTATCATAAAGCCGATATAAGGGAAGGTTTCCAAACTCCGAGAGTGCGCATGAAAAAGAACAAAGTCAGACAATTCCGTGAAGCTATTCCTTTAAGCATTGCCGAACTTGCAAGGCAGGCAGGCCTGGCTCCTCAGACTGTTACCAAGATGGAAAAAGGTTTGCCGACAAGAAAATATTCGGAATTAAAAGTCGCTAAGGCCCTGCAGAAGAATTATGAAGATGTTTTCTTGTCCGACAGGGAGTCTTAGTATATTTTTTGCACAATATTGTGAAGGCTTATTGGAGACCCGCTGATAATGAAGATAGGCAGATATCTCGTTGTCTTTATTCTCATGATGGCGGTACTCATCGTGTTCGGCAAACGAGGACTTATCGATAATTACGCCATGAAGGAACGACTGATGGCTCTCAAAAAGACGAATCAGGAAATTTCCATCGAAAATAAGGATTTGAATAAGAAGGTGGGGCTATTAAGAAACGACCTGCAGTATATGGAAATGGTTGCACGCAATGAACTTGGTATGGTTAGAAAGGGGGACCTTGTCTACCGATATCTTAAATGAGTTTCTTAAGAAAAGGCAGCCGGGTACGGTGATCCTATGTTAGACGTCAAAAATCTGTTGGCAGAAGGCAAAAAAATATTCAGCCTCGATACCATCAAGAACCTCTTTCCAGCCAGCAAGAACCTGGTAGGACTCGACATCGGGTCGAGCGCCATAAAGCTTGCCGAGATAGTGGAAACCCCGAAAGGATACATTCTCTCGCGTTTTTCCCAGATCCCTCTGCATTCCGGTGTTATAGTTGATGGAATTCCTGTGGAACATCAGGAGCTGGCCATAAAGATCAAGCAGCTATTCAAGCAATCAGGGTGCAAAAGAAAATCTGTCGTAACATCTCTTTCAGGTCATTCCGTCATCGTAAAGAAAGTAAATTTCCCCACCATGGAAGAAGGGGAGTTGCGTGAACTCATAAAGGACGAAGCAGGCAAGTACCTGCCGTTCGACAGCATGGATGCTGTAAGCTACGATTTTCAGATATTGGGCGAGAATGAATTCAATCCTAATCAGATGGACGTGATTATAGTCGCAGCAAAGAATGATATCGTAAACGCATACGCCGAGGCCATTCAGCAGGCAGGTTATCTGCCCGTCATCATGGATGTGGATTCGTTCGCACTGGAGACCATGTACGAAGAGAACTACGATTTTGAAGAAAACGAGATGGTCGTACTGGTCAATATTGGGGCAAGCATAACGAATATAAATGTTCTCCGCGGCGGCTCCTCGGTTTTTACGAGGGATTTCATGATAGCGGGGAATTCCATCACCGAGGCCCTCGTGCAGAAGATGGGAATTTCTTTTGAGGAGGCCGAGAAGATCAAGATCGAAGGACCGGGCGGCGACGAGGCGGCAGACAAGGATTTCCATGAGAGCCTACTCTATTATGCCGAACCGATATGCTCAGAAATTGAAAGATCGGTAGATTATTTCAGGTCGACATACGGCGGGGAATTCTTGAAGCGCATTCTCCTCTCCGGGGGAAGCGCGAGAATTCCCGGCATCATGAGCGATCTCACACAGAGGCTCAGCATGGAGGCGGAGATCGCCAATCCCTTCAAAAAAATAGGTTACGAAGCGAAGGCTCTGAATCATGCAAAGGTCGAGGAGATAGCACCAATCGCCGCTGTTGGGATAGGTTTGGCCTTGAGAAAAGTGGGTGACAAATGATCAGGATTAATCTTCTTCCTTACCGCGAAAGGGAAAAAAAGGAAGGTCTGACACGCCAGATCGTTATCATCTTGATTACCTTCGTAGTCTTCATTCTCGCGGTCGGTGGCTTCCAGCTTTATCTCACACTGAGTGTGAGCAGTCTTGGAAAGAACATAAAGAGCCAGGAAGAGAGACTGACCGATCTGACAAAGACCATAGGAGATATAGAGAAGTATAAGATAAACAAGACGGTCATCGAGAGGAAACTCGCCATCATAAACAACCTTGAAGAAAACCGCCTCGCACCGGTCATCATGCTCGACGAGCTTTCCACGCTTGTTCCCGTGAAGGATGTCTGGCTTGAAAAGATCTCCGAGAAGGGGTCGGAGCTTACTATAGAAGGTATAGCGAGAAACAACATTGAGGTCGCGCATTTTATGAGAAACCTCGCAAGTGCAAATTTCATCAAGAACGTTGATCTGGTTTCCACGCGTGAGAGAGAAGTCTCCGGCATGAAATTACAAGCATTTGTCATAGCATGTGTAAAAAAGAGGATTCAATAAAAGATGGCTATCAGTTTCGATGACATAAAAAAGTGGCCTCCCAAGCGTCAGGCAATGGCCCTGGGAGTGATTTATCTTCTCATTGGAGGTGCATATTATTCCCTTTTCCTGCAGTCTACAATGGATCTGAAAAGCGATCGGGAAACGAAGCTCTCCGAAATCCAAGAGCAGGTACAGGAGAAGGAGCGCCTGGCGGCACAAAAAGGCCGGTATGTAAGAGAGGTCAAGGATCTTACGGAACAGTTCAAGGTTGCCCTGACAAAGCTTCCCGACCAGCGCGAGATCCCGGGGCTTCTTTATGCAGTCGCACAGGCGGGAAAGGATTCAGGCGTAGATTTTGTCCTCTTCGAGCCCAAACAAGCGGAAAAAAGGGCACCCCAGGAGACGCCTGATCTTGGAATAAAACCTCCGTCAGCGAAGTCAGCAATAGCAGCAGCACAGGGAGCAAAGCCCGCCGATAAGAAAAAAGGCGAGTCTACGAATCCACAGGAAGATCAGTTTTATGAGGAGATACCAGTCAGGGTATCGGTCACCGGCGGCTATCATAGCATAGTCACCTTCTTTGAGAAGGTTGCAAGACTTCCCAGGATAATCAATATCGAAGATATTTCGATGACCGAGGCGAAGGATACGAGACGGGGACGGCTCATAATAACAAATTGTGTGATAAAGACTTACATGTTCCTGGAAAAAATGGATGAAAAGAAAGCAGATGGGAAAAGCTAAACACTACGTAGGCGTATATCTAATTCTTACCGTCTTTGCCGCGGCTCTATGGCTATCGGCTCCATTGGCAGCCGTTCCACAGGCAGCCGAGACAAAAGCACCGGTTGCAGGAACAGCGGAAACGAAGAACGTCGATGCCAAGACATTGGCCACATATAAGTATAACCCTATCGGAAAGCCTGATCCGTTTAAACCCTTCATAGAGCAGGAGCTGAGCTCGAAGAAAAAGGCGGCATCAGGACCTCTACCCATTTCACCCCTGCAGAGAGAGGGCACTGAAAAATTCAAGCTTGTCGGAATCTCCAGTGATGACCATCACCGAATAGCCATTGTTCAGGATGTTAAGGGTAAGGCATATCCCATATTTTTGGGAACATATATCGGCCTAAATGGCGGCCGGGTAGTCGAGATACTGCCGGACCGCATCATTATTGAGGAAACGATCAAGGCAGACGACAAACGGGTGGAGGACAAGCAGGCGAAGTCAATGAGACTGACCATAAAGCTTCGCAAAGATGAAGGTGAGGAGTTGCCATGAAAACTAAGATGTCCTGGATTGTAATCTTGATTGCTGCGGTATTATTTCTCGGATATGCAGAGTACGCGAGGAGCGTACCGCCGGAGGGGAAAAATCCACAGGAACCTGCGACACCCGAGCAAGGGACACAGATGGGATATCTTGAAAACGTCTCCCTGAACAGCATAAGCGGCAAAGAGCGCCTCACCATAGTTGTATCCAAACCCGCTGCGGTTACCGTAGAGTCTCTGGCTGGCAATGACGTCCTAGTAAAAATGGCCAACGTATTTGTCCCCGAGGAACTGAGGCGGACTATAGGCGAAGGAAAGGTTTCCAACATACTCAGCGTTGTACCCTCTCAAAAGACAGTCGAGGGCGATCAGTGGGCGTTGATCACTGTTGCTCTGAAGGAAAAGGTCCCCTATAAAGTAAATCAGGATGGACGTGACATCGTCGTTGATTTCGACGTACGAAGCCTCTCAGCCAAGGCGCCTGCAGCAGGGCCCAAGGCACAGGCCGTATCACCGGAGCTGCCGAAGGCCGTTGCAGGAACACCCGTGGAAATGCAGAAGTCTCCCGTTCCCGGCGTTCCCAGAAAAGAGCCTTTGCATGACCAGGTAAGGCCACCGTTCGGCGGTCCTCTGATCTCGCTTGACTTCCAAGATGCGAACATAAAGACGGTCTTTCGTTTGCTTTCTGAGGTCGGTGGAATCTCGATTGTCTCCGGAGATGACGTCAAAGGAAACGTGACTATATATATGAAGAAGGTCCCCTGGAGCCAAGCGCTTGATACTATTTTGGATGTACAGGGTCTTGTCAAGAAGCAGATGGGCGACGTGATCAGTGTCGTGACTATCGAGAAGATGAAGAAGGACGAGGCCGACCGGGCGGCCGGTGAGGCGGACCGCTTAAAGGCGGAGGCCGTTGCCAAGAAGGCGGAACAAGATCGCCTCGAAGAAAAAGGAAAGTTAAGGCAGATATCCATCGAGGCAAAGATAGTGCAGGCCTCCGATGACTTCATCAGAAATATCGGCGTGCAGTGGGGCGGAGTGCAATACAATTCTATCGGAAGTTATCCTTTTGCATTGACGGCAGGAACAAGTACAAACGCGGTAACAACTCGTGCCATGACGTGGGGGTATCCCACGGATATTCCTTTCCGAAACACCGATGGGACCGTAATCCAGTCTGCAGCCGTTAATTATCCGGCAGCAGTCTCAGCCGCTCCGACATTCGGTCTCGTCATAGGTGGAAGTGCTGCCGTCCTTGAAGCCCAGATCCAGGCCCTTGAAACGAACAATCAAGGAAAGATCATTTCCACGCCGAAAGTAACCACTATGGATAACGTCAAGGCGACGATAAAACAAGGACAGGACATTCCCTACGTCACAATAGATAAAGATGGAAACAGGAGTATCACTTTTAAGGAAGCCGTACTAAAATTGGAAGTTAAGCCAAAGATTACACCCGAAGGCACGATATCGATGGAGATCACAGCGACGAACGACTCCGCGGATTATGCACAGGGCGTCCTGCTCGGCGGGAACCCTCCCATTGACAAGATTTCAGTTGAATCGAAGTGTGTCATTCAGGACGGAGACACGATTGTAATCGGCGGAATTCTAAAGACTCAGGACCAGAGGAACGTATCCGGCGTACCCTGGTTCATGAAGATACCTGTACTCGGATGGCTGTTCAAGACAGAAAGCATCACAAAGAACCGTTCACAACTGATGGTGTTTATCACTCCCAAGATAGTAGCAAGAGAAGATACGGGTATCGATAAATTAGAAAAACCAAAGGGGCCTGATAAACAGAAGGGATAGGACATTTCATTTCTCTGCGTCTAAAACGCTCGTCCTAAGTCCCATGCCCGATAGTCCATTCAAAATATGAAAGTGAATGTGAATCGCTCTACAGAGATAGGATTTGCCGCCATCCTGATATGCATTCTTGCCGTTGCAGCATGCGCAATGAGTCCCTGGGATCAGGAGAGGGCGGATGCCCACGTGAACATAGGTGCTGCCTACCTTGGGTCGGCAAGATACAATGACGCCCTGAAGGAACTCCTGGAGGCGGAGAAGCTTTCTCCGCGGGATCCGAGCGTACATTATTATCTGGGCATCACCTACTACCGGAAGGGCTTGAGTGACAACGCAGTCGATGAATTCAAGAAGGCTCTTGCCCTGAAGCCCGGCTACTCGGAGGTTCAGAATTATCTGGGAGTGATATACCTCGAGAAAGGCCAGTGGGACGGGGCCATTCAGTACTTCAAGGATGCTCTTTCCAACCCTCTCTATGAAACGCCCGATAAGGCGCTCTTCAATATCGGGATGGCCTATCAGGGGAAAAAGGATTTCGACAAGGCATTAAAGTATCTCGAAGAGGCGAAGAACAAGAGACCGAATACCGTCCCTATCGCCTTAATTGATCTCCATATGGGGCTGATCTGTTACGATCAGGGTGATTTCAAAAAGGCGACCACTTATTTCAAGTCATCTATTAAGACCGATCCGAATCTATTGCAGTCCCGCTACGGATTGGGGCTGTCTTATCTCAAACTGAACGATCCGGAAAAGGCCAAGACGGAGTTCAAGGCTATAGTAGAAGCTGCACCGGATACGGAGTTGGGGAAAGAAGCCAAGAAGAGCCTTGATTCTTTAGTCTCGGGCAGAAGGTGATGAGGCCACTTTTCCCATAACCCTACCCGGCAAGAAACACGACGGATTTGACTGCAGGGCTACGCAGTACAAACCTCTCCGTGCATCCGCCAATGTCACGACTACTGTATCCTCCTGTCTTTCCAGTTGAGGATGTTTACCCTGTTGGAAAGCCCCGGCGGATTGAAGTTCACACGCTGCGTCACTGCTCCGATGCCGCCGCCACCGCTCAGTGTAATATAGATATCCCCGATAGTCGATCCTCCCGGCTTCATAGAAATCAAGGGTGAAGAGGCTATGCCTGCGCCAAGGGACATGCTCCGAGAACTGCCGCCAAACGAACCATTACCTGATGTATAGCCTATCGCGTAGAGCGAAGCCGTGCCTCCTTGCAGGCACAGATCCCCGCTCCCCGTAGGAGGCGTGTAGGTTGTGAAGTAGAGGACGCCGCCAAAGACTGTCGGGTCTGAGAGCATCTTCTCTCCCGTTCCCGGAAGGGTGATGAAGAATCCGTCCTGGGCATCCCCGGTATTATATGTCTGCCCTGCCGCGGAAATGTCTTTCAGGTTGCCAATTGTGTATGTGGTGCTTCTGTCATTATCCTTCATTCCGTATATGGCGCCGCCGCTCGATGTATCCTTGGGAGTTTCCTTATTCCCCGTGCCCCAGTAGACCCAGAGATTCTGCTGGTTATCCACGGCCACCGTCGCACTCTCAAAGATATACTGAACCGTACTCGATCCATAGAGACGGCCACCACTCCAGTTGATGGTCTGGCCACTGATCCCGCAGTTGGGCATGTCAGCTGCCCGGCAGAACTTGAATCGCCACATGTTTCCGCCCAAATCTCCCACATATACGGTGTCAACGAAGCCGTCCTGGTCCGTATCGACAGTGGCCGGGGTTGCCGGCATGCTGTACTGCATGTTCGGGTCATTTCCGAAGTTGTAGC
>DATJBN010000120.1:0-4617 GCA_035515335.1 Syntrophales bacterium
GATCTCTTTAAGACTGCTATAGGTTATGTAGCCGCCGACTCTGACGATATTCAACTTTGACATATTTTGCAGCATGCTTGAACCTCTTATTTGTGGTAATATTCTATAATAGAAGCGCAGAATAGTCAATCGTCGGAACGAAAGCTTAATAGCGGAGCTTTATCTTATGCCCGATGAACGAATAAATGTGGAATGCTATAGCGGCTATAAGGTTAACGAGCGACCGGCAGCATTTACCTATCAAGGCCGGCGTTGGGAAGTGAAAGAAATTATCGATCGCTGGTACGAGGGAGGGATCGATCCGACCAGACCGGAAATAGACTATTTCAAGGTTAAAACCACAGAAGGCAAGGTTTTCATCCTGCGATATCTTTCCTTGTTCGATTCCTGGTCTATCCGTACTTAACCCGCTTGATGTTCAAAACCTGTTTTCAATTTCCTTTAGGAGCAGTTCAAGCTCCTCCCGGTTAAACTGATACCTCCCGCGGCAGAATTCACAGGTTACCTCGGCTTCTCCGTGGTCGGCAATCATAGCGGCTATGTCTTTGCTTCCAAGGGATATCAGGACACGCTCTATCCTCTCCCGGTTGCAAGTGCACTTCAGGATGAGCTCTCTATTGTCCAGGATGTGATAGGGAATCCCCTCGAAAATAATCTTCAGTATATCTTCAGGCATTTTGCCGGAACGCAGTATCTGTGTTACCGGCAGCATGTTTTCGAGACGTGCGATTAATCTGTCGACTAACTCGTCATCAGATGGCGGAAGTGACTGAATCAGGAAGCCGCCGGAAGCGCTCACTACTCCTGACGGTTCGACGAAGACACCAAGCCCAACGGCAGACGGGATCTGTTCCGATTCAGCAAAATAGAACGCAATATCCTCTGCAATCCCGCCGGTACGGAGCTTTACGATACCTTTATACGGCTCTCCTAAACCTATGTCCTTCATCACGGTAAGAAATCCGTCCCGGCCCAGCGCCCCGGAAACATCCAGTTTCCCTTCCTTCAGCGGCATGTCAGCATCGGGCACTGCCACAAAACCCCGCACTGCCCCGCTGCTGTCTGCTTCGACGATAATCTTCTTGAGAGGGCCGTCCGCCTCAAACTTGAGGGCCAGCCGCTGATTTTCCTTCAGCAGAGCCGCCATCAATGAAGCGCCGGTCAGGGCGCGTCCCAGCGCCGCGCAAGCTGTCGGTGAAGCGCCATGCAGATGGCAAGCGTCATCTACAAGGTTAGTAGTCACGCAGGCCAGTCCCAATACATTCAATTTTTCACTGATGACCCTCACCAGATAATTTTTCATAGACACTATTACAACAAAAAGTCGTCATTCCCGCGCAGAGACTGTGTCGTAATTCTTTTTTTGTCATTCCGTGCAAGCGAAGCGCGACACGGAATCCAGTATTTTCAGTAATTTCTGGATACCGGCTTTCGCCGGTATGACGATATTGTTGGTATGTTCTCGTATTGCGACAGTCGCGAAGGCGGGGAACCAGTTTGTTGAATACTGCATTCCCTCGTATTCACTAATCTATCTCTTAAGAATTTTCAACGATCTCCAGAATTTTATCCACATTGAAGACCCGCTTTTCCCTGCGAATCACGCAGAGCGCCTCCAGGCCGAGGAAGGGGTAACCGTTGTACTCCATGTCGCCCACAACAAGTGGTTTGATGACCCGGCGGGATTTTTCGTCCTTTGCCTTGAGATACACGATTTCCAGGTGCTGCTTTTTTTGAATGGCTTCCTTGATGCGTCGAAGCTTTTCTTCCCTCGGAAAACGCCGGGCCGACCGGTCATACTGAAAACGGGTCAGAAACTTCACCACCTGCCAGTCCATGAGAATGTCAGTCTTCCGTATGGGCTTCACCAATGCAATGCCGTCCAGGGTAGTGCAGCGGGACAGGGCTACATACATCTGACCATGGGCAAAAGTGCCGCGGCCCACGTCGATGACGGCCCTTTCAAAAGTCTTTCCCTGGCTCTTATGGATCGTGACGGCGAAGGCAAGCCTGACAGGATACTGGGTGAATGCACCGACCACTTCCGAGGCCAGTTCGCCGTTCTTGAGAAAAAAACGGAATATCTCCCAGGTATAGGGTGCAATCTCCACTTTTTTGCCGTTATCCAGCCTGGCGACGATAACCTTCCCGCCTTCTTCATCCTTCTTCACGCCCATCATCCTCCCCACAGTGCCGTTCACCCATTGTCCCAACGAGTCGTTATTAAGGAGCATGATTTGCGCGCCCTTTTTCAGCTTGAGTACCAAGGCCGTGGGCAGATATTCCTTGCCGAAATCCCCGTCAATGAAACCGTGAAACGAGTAAGTTTTACCCTTCAATCCGGTGAGCTGTTCATCGTTGATGCGGTTCGCCTGTTCGTTGGTACTGGTGAGATAAATGAAGAAGTCATCGGCAGGAGCCGTGAAGCCGTTCTGAACACGCTGATTCAACATCGCCAGATCATCATCGGTCATGGTGCGGTTGCGGATCGCATTCAGCAGGCGGATGAATTCATCGTCCCTCTGGCGGTAGATCTTTTCCAGCTCCACGAACTCCATATCCAGCGCTTCAAATACCTTCGCGCCGAAAAAATATGGCGTCTTGTAATGACCCCGGAAGATCTCTCTTTCCTGGCCGGTTACGACAGGGGGAAGCTGATAGAGATCGCCGATAAAGATCATCTGAACGCCGCCGAAGGGAACTCCACCATCAGGCCCGTTAAGGCGGAGAAACTTATCCACGCAGTCCAGGAGGTCCGCCCGCACCATCGAGATTTCATCAATAACTATTGTCTCCAGCTTTTTGTAAAGGTTCTTCTTTTCATCCCGGATCTTTTTTCGAATGGACGAGGGCGTCACATCGGGCTTGAACCCGAAGAAAGAATGAATCGTCTGCCCTCCCACGTTGACAGCGGCCACGCCCGTAGGGGCAAGAATAACGGCTTTTTTATCCGTATTGTCGCAGAAAAAATTTAGGAGGGTGGATTTCCCCGTCCCCGCCCGGCCCGTGATAAAGACATTCCTGTGAGTCTCCTCCATTAAATCCAGGGCACGCTGGAACTGTGGATTGAAATCGATGGCGGACATATCGACGGTAATTTTTGCTTTCATCGTAGAGATGGCCTTCTAAGGCTATAGTCAATACCTTGCAAATTATCCGGTTTAAGTCAAGATGAATAGGGTGGTTGTCAGATGCGGTCGAGGGGGCTTTGCAGGCTGCGGATATCCCGGGCCATTACATGGGTATATATCTCCGTGGTCTTGACATCCGCATGACCAAGCAGGTCCTGGAGGACGCGGATATTGACCCCGTTTTCCAGCATATGGGTGGCGAAGCTATGGCGCAGGGTGTGACAACCGACCTTCTTGTCGATCCCGGCTTGCTGCGCGGCCCTCTTCACCGCTTTTTGCAGACCTGATTCGAGAACGTGATGACGCATTTCTTGACCGGAGCGCGGGTCACGCGAGCGCTCTTTGGCAGGAAAGACCCACTGCCAGCCGGTCTCTCGCGCCGCATTACGGTATTTTCTTGCGAGCGCTTCAGGGATATAGACCTTTCCGAAACCTGCCACGAGATCCTTGTGATGGAGAGATTTCACATATTCTATTTGCGACAGAAGATCGTCGCGCAGGTTCTGAGGCAGTATGGTGGTTCTATCCTTCCCGCCCTTGCCGCCGCGGATGAAGATGAGATTCTGGCCGAAGTCTACGTCCTGTATACGCAGACGGATGCATTCCATCAGCCGCAGCCCGCTGCCGTAGAGAAGCTTTGCCATGAGGGCGTGCTTGCCTTCAATAGAGGAAATAAGGCGCTTAACCTCGGTTTGAGTGAGCACTGTTGGCGGTCTTGTTAGGCGCTTGCTGCGTTCCGGAGTTATATCGCCATCAAGGGATATGTCGAGGACATTCCGGTAGAGGAAGACGAGGGCGTTCAGCGCCTGTCTTTGGGTTGCGCCGGATACCTTGCCCTCTGTGGCGAGATGGGATAGAAACGCCTCCACATCCTTCGCCCCGAGAGAGCGTGGGTGGGTCTTGCCGCCAAAGTGGCGGATGTATCGCAGGATCCATTGGCAATAGGTCTGCTCTGTGCGGTATGCATAGTGGTGGTATCGCAGGACTTCTCGTACCTGGTCCATCAACTTGAGTTTGGGATTCGGGCGGAATTTCGGTTTATTTTCCATGTTTGCATTTTTAATATTTCAATAAGTGGAATATTGCAAGCTATTTGTGATAAGTGGAAAGAAACTCGGCCATTTTTCCGTTTTTTGTGTTATAATATAAGTATAGACGGAAAGTCCATCCGCCTATATTTGATTATATGGCGGACAATTTTCCACTTATTGCAATGTTCGGGTTTAAGGAGGAATATGTGAGTCGATCAAAATCGATAGCACTTGGGATTTTTACTTGTTGGCCAATTGTATATTTTTTTGCATTTTTTGGAGTTGTGGCATCACAGTTCTTTTTCTTTACTATGAAACCTTCTCCATCTAACGAGATGCCAATAATATTTAAAATACTTTTCCCTTTGCACTTTTTTACTATGGTTGAGATTATAGTTTTATTGATAATTTACATCTCTTATCTTTTTAAAACAGAACGAGTACCAAGTGATAAA
>DATJBN010000121.1:0-11192 GCA_035515335.1 Syntrophales bacterium
CGCTGTCTCAGGACACAGGCAGCATTATCTTAACTTTCACCCTTCAACATTCTTCCGCGAGTTGGAGAAAGCTGGGTTAAAATACGATATGTCCGTGGGATACAATGACATGAGCGGGCCCCGCGCTGGCACGCTCTTCCCTTACAGACCCTATGATATGGAAAAGATGAGACCGCATGCGGTATGGGAAATCCCTTTTATATTAATGGACACAACCCTCGCGACGACTCGTCGGTTCTCCAGTACTGAGGCATTGCGACATTGCACGGATCAAATTGACCAAGTAGAAAAATCTGGAGGCTGCATTTCAATTATATGGCATCAGGAGCAGATGAGCGGACTTCTGGATCCGGGATTCGATGAGGTCTACTGGGCCTTGTTGAAGGGTCTCATGGAGCGTGGAACACGGGTGACCACTGGGCACGTTGTTGCCGGGGAATTGACTACGATATGGAATCAAACGGCCGTGGATTGATGCCCTTTGGAATTGTAATGATTTTACAGTATAATATTAAACCATTCGGAGTATAAAAGTACTCTAGGACTGACGGACTAATTGGCGGTGTTTATTGCTTAGGGAAACAAAAATGGACAATAATAAGCGAAATATTTTTCAGGATATTGCGGAGTTCTGGGCGTTCCAGCTTAACAATGAGATATATCTCCGGAAACACCCTGATGTTGTTCGGGGAAGCAAAGAATATTTTGATATCATTATCGAGGCAAGGCGCAAATTTATCTACTACTTCCCGAGCATAGTGAATTACTTGAAAGGGGGCTCATCACGAGATCTCTTGGAGGTCGGCTGCGGGATGGGGACAGATGCATTGATGTTGGCGAGAGAGGGATTCAGTGTCACGGGACTTGATATAACACCCGCCCATCTCGTATTGGCAGAAAAACTTTTTAGTTTATACAATGAACATGGCACATTTGTAGAGGGCAATGCGGAAACTCTGTCTTTTCCAGACAATTCTTTCGGTTGCGCGTATTCATTCGGGGTGCTGCATCACACGCCTGACACAGGAAAGGCCATCCGTGAAATACACCGAGTTCTTAAACCGAAGGGCCGTGCAGTGATCATGCTCTACCACAAATTGTCGTTAAACAATTTTATTCATTGGGTACTGCGCTCAGGTTTCGAGAATGCAAAAAGAGGTGCAGATTCTCCAATCACATATCGATTCAGCATAAAGGAAGTCCAGAATATGTGCTCAGCCTTTAATTCATGCGATATTGGAATTGAGTATCTGTTTGGCGCAGGGTGGGGTAAAGCATACGACCTCATGCCGAAGCCCATTTACTTTTTCCTAAGCAAGAAGATAGGTTGGCACCTAGTTGTGTACCTCGAAAAATAGAATGGACATCAAGACAATTGTCGGGGAATGATTAGTGCCAGAAAAATCGCATTCTAAAAGAGACGAAGCTTATTTCAACCGGTTCACTTCTGGGTATTCGCCGTATCTCGAAAAAGATCTGGACGTTATGCTTGAGCCGATAGACACCGTTCTAGGTCAACAGGAAGGGGCCCGGATCTGTGAAATCGGCTGCGCATCAGGCCAGTTCTCTCAAGCTCTGTCGGCAAGATACATGCGTAAGAGGATTTCCCTTTTCGGACTGGACATCGCACGCAAGGTGCTTCTTCTCTATCCATTCGAAAGGATATGCGGCAGTGCCTTCGCAATGCCGTGTGCGAGTGAAAGCTTTGATATGATCTGCCTTCCCGCCACATTGCATCATTTGTCCCCGTTCACGGAATCGCTTAATGAGCTCAACAGGACCATAGCTAAAGGAGGCTATTTCTACTGCATGGAACCTAATTACTACCATCCACAGAGATATTTCTTCATGAGACATGCAGCGCTTTATCAACTTTATAGAAGCACTAATGATGTTCCTGTCCATCCTGGAAAGTTGACGGCACTACTTAACGAACTTAACTTCGAAATAGTGTACTTCCGGTATATCAACATTTACTTCAGCAATCCTTCCATGCTTCAGAAGCTGCAGAATTTAATAGCCGATACTATGCCTGCGGCGAAGGTAAGCCGGTACTGGATGCCCTGGTTTATTCTGATGGCAAAGAAGCACTGATGCCGAAAGAAGACTGGATGGATATGGGAAGCGACAAATCTGAGTATTGCTCCCGGGAACACGGCTGCGGAGACATCTTGGCGAGCGGGCGAGATTGCAAGGGTTTGAACGGCAATGGCGGGAAGGACGGCATCTGCACTTTTACGTGGCGGAAAGTGGTCTCCTTCTGCTTTCGCCTTGCCGTTAGCGTCGGGCTGCTCCTGTGGATATTCAAGTCCATCGACTTTGGTATTTTCAGTCACGTGATCGCATCACCCAGGGTGCTTCCCATCGTCGGCATGATTTCATTCAGTCTTCTTTACGTATTTCTGGGCGGCCTCAAATTGTGGTTTCTCTTTCGGGATTTCAGCTCCATCGGCAGGAGTCTCTTCATAGGATATTTTGTTTTAGCAGGGTCGGTGGGCTCACTTGCACCGGCAATCTTCGGCGATTTTACGCTGATCGGTCTTGCGAGAAGGAGTGAGATACCGATCCACAAAAGCCTCTCCGCAATATTTGTGGACAGGGCGATCACACTGGTGATCGCGCTTTTTATATTCACGCCATTTACGATTGCGTTTGTGCTTCCCGAAAAATCCTCATATATATTTCCTCTTACTGTTTTCTCTGTCGCGCTTTTCTCTCTTCTCCTATGGCTTGCTGCGCGGTTCGGCGGGACCCTGTTCGGTAAGTTCCAGGCAACAAAAAGATTCTGGGACGCGCTCGCGGTATTCTTTGCGGGAGACAGGAGAAACCTCTATGCCAATATTATCATAAGCGCGCTCCGGGGGATCGTATCGGGCATCACACTGATACTCGCCCTCATGGCGGCGAATGTCCATCCGCCCCTGATCCCTTCAATATGCATCTCCAACTCCCTTTCTGTAATTACCCACATCCCCGTTAGCATAAGCGGCCTTGGTGTCTTTGAAGGCAGCGGGCTTTTTCTGTTCGAGGCGCTCGGCATGAACAGAGAAGAGGTTTTGGCTGGACTCCTTTACCATCGTATGTATATTATCGCATGGGCTCTTTTGACGTCCCTTATTTTAACGTTGATATTCATGGCCAAGAGGCGCTCCAGGGTATAATCATGCTTGTGAATAAGGATCTGGAAATCAAATTGAAGCAGGCTGCGGAAAAGGGTGCAGAGAAAAAAAAGATATTGCTCGTCTATCCGCAGTTGGGACCCCAGGCGCTCATGCCCCAGGCGCCTCTGTCCCTGCTTTCGATATGCCCCAACCTTGAAGAAGCGGGCTACGTGCCTGTCATTGTCGATACGCGCGTCGAGGCTGATTACCAAGAAAGGATAAGGACGGAGTTGCGGCACTGCCTGTTTGTAGGAATCACGAGCATGACAGGCCTTCAGATTCAATACGCCCTGGAGATGGCAGAATTCGTCCGCAGTATCGACCCCACAAAAGTGATCGTCTGGGGCGGGATACACGCCACCATCCTCCCTGAGCAGACACTGCGGGATCCTAGGGCAGACATTGTGGTTGCAGGGGAGGGGGAGGAAGTCGTCGTCGAGCTTGTGGATTGTCTTTCTTCCGGAGGAGACTTGAGAACTGTCAAAGGAATCTATTTTCAAGATGAACACGGTGCGCCGGTGTTCACCGGGCCACGGCCGTTCCTGGACATGAATAAGGTCAAGATGCCTTCGTGGCATCTAGTGGATGTGTCGAAATATTCGGAAATAGGAGTTCAAACCGCGCGCGGATGCCCTTTCCGCTGCCGATTCTGTTTCAACTATCTTTATAATGGCAAGAAATGGCGTGCCAAGCATGCGGATATAGTGATTAAAGAACTCCGTGTCCTGAAGGAACGTTACAATGTAGGCCATATAGTTTTTTACGATGACAATTTCTTTTCCAATCTCAAGAGGGTAAGATATCTGTGTGAAAAAATCATAGAGGATAAGATCGACATCAAATGGAGCACGACTTGCCGTGCGGATATCTTGGCACGCCGTGTGGACGGGGACTTCGCCGGCCTCATGAAGAAGGCGGGCGTGCACATCCTGTTTGTCGGTTCGGAGTCGGGGTCACAGAGGATACTCACGGATGTAATCAACAAGCAGATAACGGTAAATGACATTCTGGGGATGGCGAGAACCAGCCGCGAGTACGGCCTACGAATTCACACCTCCTTCATGGCCGGCTTTCCCGGCGAAACAGAAGGAGAGCGCCTCATGACATTTGATCTCATGGATCGGATAAAAGATATCAACCCGGATATCTATATTACTGCGATATGCATCTATACCCCTTATCCGGGGAATCCCCTGTTTGATGAAATAGTCTCTGAGAGATCATTTGAACCGCCTGGGTCTCTCCAAGACTGGGCGCAGCTGACGTTCTTCAATTGCAAGCTGCCGTGGCTCACGGAAGAAAGCTGTTCCATGTTGGAGAACCTCGCCTTCATCTCACGCTTCGTGTTCTGGTATAAGGAAATAAAAGAGAGGTACATCAAGTTTTACCATTATCCTGCCTACATGTTCTTCCGTCTGGATGCCCTGTTGAGATGGAAGCTTCGCTTCTTTACGCATGCACCGGAATGGAAATTGTTCCGGAAAATCGTTGGTTACACCGAGGCCTGATTTCTCAGTCACACAAGAATTCACTGAGACTATGAAACAAGGACCATATAGATAGATGTGCGGCATTTGCGGAATAATCGGTCCGGGCGCTGACCCGGATATCGTTCGAAGAATGAAGACGTCCATCGCCCACCGTGGGCCCGACGGGGAAGGGCTATACGAGGGAGATGGGATCGTGCTCGGCCACCGCAGGCTTTCCATCATCGATCTTATGACGGGCGGCCAGCCTATGGCAAACGAGGACGAGACGGTCTGGGTCGTCTTCAACGGCGAGATATATAACTTCCTGGAACTGCGCTCAGAACTCGAGAATAAAGGACACCGCTTTGCGACGAAGAGCGATACGGAGGTCCTGATCCACGGATATGAGGAGGAAGGACCATGTTTCACAAAAAGGCTGGACGGCATCTTTGCCTATGCCCTCTGGGATGCAAGAAGGAAAAGGCTTCTTCTGGTCAGAGATTATTTCGGCGTCAAGCCTCTCCATTACCATTTTGACGGAAGGACGCTCCGCTTTTCCTCCGAGGTCAAGGCAATCCTCCAAGACCCTAAGGTACTGCGGGAGCCTGACTATCAATCCATTCATTATTTCTTTAATCTGCGTTTTATCCCGGGGGAGGGGACGCTTTTCCTCGGCATCAAAAGACTGCCTGCAGGCCACTACATGATCTACGAAAACGAGGCGATCTCGCAGACACGATACTTCGACCTCGAAGGGAAAGCGGGCACGCCGGCCGGCGAGGATCAGTGCATCGAAGGGATCAGGCACTATCTTCGTGAGGCTGTGAGGAAACAGAAGATCAGCGACGTGCCGCTCGGGGTATATCTGTCTGGCGGCCTGGACTCGAGCGCCCTTGTCAGATATATGTCCGACTTTTCAAGAGAGCCTGTAAGGACTTTCTCCATGGGTTTCAACGAGCCAACAGACGAACTTGAGGACGCCCGCGTGATAGCTGACGAGTACGGGACGGAGCATCACGAGATAAGCGTATCGCCAGATCCCCTGCGTCAGTTCCCCGAGGCGATCTGGCACGCGGAGGAGCCGAAGGAGAACATCCTCCAGGGATTTCTTCTTTCGAAATTCGCGAGGCGCCACGTCAAAGTATGCTTGAGCGGGCTTGGCGGTGACGAGCTTTTTGCGGGCTACCAACTACACAGATACATCTACCCGGCGAGCTGCATTTATCCCGCAGTGCCGAAGGCCCTCGATCCCTGGATGTTCCGTCCGATCGGCCGGTTCATCTTTGCGCTGGAGAATGCGGCAGGCACCCTCGCCCTCGATGAGTATCGGCGCGGCCTGCAGATGTTTCTCTCCGTTGCGGACCCGACCCGGTACTATCTCATCCTGAGAAATGTCTGGGATTACGATCTCGGTGCGTACAAGAACATTTATGGCCCCGCTCTTCTGGAACGGGGGCTCCTGAAGACCCACACACAATTTGACCGCTTCTTCCTTACGGGTGACGGGGGCATGCTCGACAAGGTTCTCCAGGCTGAATTCAATACAAAAATGCAGGAGGACTTCCTGATGAACGAAGATCGGACCTCCATGGCAAACGGCCTCGAGGTGCGCGTTCCCTTCCTCGACAGGGACCTCGTGCAGTTTGCCATGTCTATACCGGCAGAGTGGAAGATGAAAGGAAACCGTCTCAAGTATCTCTTCAGAAAAGCCATGGCAGGGGTCCTTCCTGAGTATACACTTAAGAAAAGGAAATGGGGTTTCAGCTTCAACCCGTACTATCAGTTTCAAAAGGACCTGAAGGCTGTCGCCGGGGGCGTGTTGACGAAGGAGCGTGTCGAAGCGAGGGGGATACTGAATTACGATTACTTAAAAAAGATCATGGATCATCCGCCCCATCCGCGGCTTCGCTGGCACTATTTCTTCCTCTGGCTTGCTCTGGGAATGGAGATATGGTTCCGGATGTTCATCGAGGGCGATCCGTCTGGACCGGTTCTCGAGCTTGAGCATTACATGTGAGGCTGAAGATGAAACTCTTAGCAGCGGAGATGCCGGTTTCCGCTCAAGACGCCAGGATGGCGACCACCTTCTTTGCGTGCTCTACGCCTGTGATGCAGTCAACTCCCTTTTCGATGCAATCGATGAAATGATCGATCTCTACCTTCAGCGGCTCCTGAAAATCGATCTTGGGAAGCAAGACGTCGCCGGAGCGGTAGTTGAAGACGGGGAAACGCTGGTCGTCATAATCCATGTCCTTTCCCAGGACGGCCATGCGGTCGATGCCCTTGTCGAAGATTGCGACCTTGTTGTCCGCAACGTCGTCGTACACGACCATCTTCCTAGAACCGACCACGGTTATGGAGCGAATCTTGTTGGGGTCAAGCCAGCTCACATGGATGTTCGCCATGATCCTCCCAGGGTAGATGATGTTCATGAAGACAACATCATTGATTCCTTTTTGTATGAAATCGACCCCGCGCTTTACCACCGAAATGGGTGTCGCATCGTCGAGCCAGTACTGGATGATGCTCACGTCGTGGGGCGCAAAGTTCCATAACGCGTCGACGTCGGTTCGTATGCGTCCGAGGTTAAGCCTGTGGCTGTAAATGTAGCGGATTTCTCCCAGATCGTCCGAGTCGATCAGTTTCTTGATGTAACGTACGGCCGCATTGAAAAGGAAGGTGTGTCCCGCCATGGCGACAAGCTTTTTCTTGCCGGCGGCTTTCCCGATCTCTTCTACCTCGGGAACGGTTCTTGCCATCGGCTTCTCGACGAGTATATGTTTTTCCGCTTCCAGCGCCCGCAGGGCAAGGTCGAAGTGGGAAGCAACAGGCGTTGCAATGACAACTGCGTCCGTCTCCTTGTTCTTGAGCACCTCGTCCACATTGTCGGTTACCTTCACTCCCGGATAAAGCCTCTCTACATAGTCCCTTCTTTCCCGGGAAAGGTCGACTGCGGCGGTCACTCGGCATCTCTTGCTTTCAACGAGATTCCTCAGGATATTCGGCCCCCAGTAGCCGACTCCAATCTGCGCGATTTTAAGCATACGACACTTCCCCTCACCCGCCGATGATACTCTTCAGTTGAGTGCAGACGTATTCGATCTGCTCCTCAGTGATCTCGGGAAACATGGGCAGGCTCAATATCTCATTTGCGTATTTAGTTGCAACAGGAAAATCCTCCGGCCCGCATCCAAGATGCCTGTAAGCTCGGAGGTTGGGCAGCGCTATCGGATAATGTATGCCGGTGTCGATTCCGCGGCTCTTGAGTTCCGCGATCACGGCATCACGGTTCCCGACACGGACAACGAAGAGGTGGTATACGTGCCTTATTCCCTTTGCGACTGAGGGAGTGACCACCTGCGTGTCCTTCAAGAGTTCGCAATAGCGACCAGCCGCCCATCTCCTTCGTTCCGTCCACGCCTCAAGATGTTTCAGTTTTGCACTCAATATGGCGGCCTGCATGGCGTCAAGCCTGCTGTTTACGCCTTCCAGCTCATGGTCGTATTTATCGATCCGCCCGTGATTGGCGATCATCCGACATTTTTTCGCGAGTGTTTCATCACTGGTAACGATTGCCCCGCCATCGCCGTAAGCCCCGAGGTTCTTGCCCGGATAGAAGCTGAAGCATGCCGCGTGGCCGAATGTGCCTGCTCGGCGTCCGTTAATCTCTGCGCCGTGGGCCTGGGCGGCGTCTTCCAGGATCATGATGCCCTGCTTCGCGGCGATACTCTCGATAGCCGGCATATCGGCTGGCCTGCCGTAGAGATGAACCGGAATTATCGCCTTCGTCATTTTTGTGATGAGGCGGGATACCCGTTCCGTGTCGATGTTGTAAGTCATCGGGTCGACGTCGGCAAAGACGACCCTGGAGCCAGTCATGGTGATTGCCTCGGACGTGGCTATGAAGGAATTTGCTGCTGTGATTACCTCGTCTCCCGGCCCGATGCCTAGGGCGCGGAGGGCTATGTAGATGGCGTCCGTCCCGTTTCCCACGCCGATGCAGTACTGAGACTTGCAGTAAGAGGCAAAGGCTTCTTCAAACTGAGCAACATATGAGCCGCCGATGAACGAGGTCCTCGCGATTACCCCGGCAATGGCCTCGTCTATCTCATGCTTGATCGACCTGTACTGAGCCTGAAGATCGACAAACGGAACCTTCATGGATTAACCCCCTTCATGCGATCTTCAGCCCCTTTTTCGATAGAGCGTATTTCTTCTTACATGCCTTGCACTTCAGGTTCTTCGGGAGCTTTTCTCCGCATTCGCATATCCATCCCGTGCGTCTGGCGGGGTTTCCTACCATGAGGGCGTAATCGGGAACGTCCTTCGTCACCACGGCGCCTGCTCCCACGAATGCGGAGCGGCCTATCGTGTGCCCGCAGACAACCGTGCAATTGGCTCCGAGGGTTGCGCCCTTCTTGATCAGTGTGGGCCTCAATTCGCTCATGCGGCTTATGTTGGCGCGCGGATTGAAGACATTGGTGAAGACCATGCTCGGTCCGCAGAATACGTTGTCCTCGATGGTGACGCCCTTGTAAACGGAGACATTGTTCTGAACCTTGCATGAATTTCCTATGACTACATCCTGACCGATAACTACATTCTGACCTATGTTGCAGTTAGTGCCGATTGTAGCCCGGGGCAGGACATGGGAGAAATGCCAGATCCGGGTTCCTTCCCCTATCGATACGTTGTCCTCGATGATTGCTGTCGGATGAACGTAGCTGCCCGATATTGTTCCTGCAGAAGCCGTTAGCGCTGTTGACGGCTTGATATCGATCTTCTTTCCGTAAGCGTTTAACGAACGTTGGCTCGCGTTTAAGACCTTGAGGACCCTGAGTCCCTCACTGCCGTCCGTAACGGGTGCCTCACCCGTCATAATGCAGCGCAGAAAATGTTCGCACTCGACTTTGAGCGGTTCCACCTCGGCAACGCTGATACATTCCGGTGTCGCCGAAGACGGCACAGGGACATAGTTCTGCCACTTGATCTCATGAGGGTAGACGAGAAGTTTTTCACTCCACGTCCTCGTGTCGTCAAAGACCGCCATCTTCCGTTCACCGACTACGACAAGCTTTTGCTCCTTCACGGGATGGAGCCATGAAACAAAGATATGGGCCTTGAGACCCGATGGAAACTCCAGATGTGTCGTCGTGACATCGGCAATCTTTCGGTGGAGATAATTTCCGCCTGTCGCGAGCACGCTCTCCGGTTCCTCTCCTGCAAGTGCGAGTATCATCGAGACGTCATGCGGCGCAAAGGACCAGAGGATATTCTCTTCTCGCCTGATCTTTCCCAGGTTGAGACGGTGGGAATAGATATAGTTGATCCTCCCCATCTCCCCCAGGGCCGCGAGTTCCTTCAATCTTACAAATGCAGGATGATACTGGAGTAGGTGCCCGACCATGAGAGTCAGCTCCTGTTCCCGTGCGAGGTCAATGAGCTCCGCGGCCTGGCTCTCCAGGAGGACGAGTGGCTTTTCCACGTATACGTGCTTTCCGGCGAGGAGCGCCTCACGGGCTATAGTGAAATGTGTTTCGGCAGGCGTAGCGACTGCGACTGCGGCAATGTCCTTTCTCGCAAGCACATCATTCAGGGCAACGCAGGTCTCGATTCCGGGATACCGCTTTTGCATCTCAGAAAGAAGTGATTCGCTCCTGTCGCAGATCAGCTTTAGGGCTCCGAGGTCCGCATAATTTCTGACCAGGTTCTTGCCCCAGTAGCCTGTTCCTATGACCGCGATATTCGGGGTGCCGTTATGTGCTCGCTTTTTCATGGTTTACTTGTACAACCTTTCATTGTCCTGAATGTCCATCCACATGGCGAAAAGGAGTGATTGAAAAGAGCTGATGAAGAGAAATCCAAAGGCCAGCATCGTAAGCGGCGAGACGTTATCATGAGTGAAAAGGACGATATCCGCGATCTTGATCGCATAGGGGATTGCTACGATGCCTAAAAGAAACGACAAATGATACAATAGAAAAAGGGGATGAAAATCCTTCAAGAGATACTTTATCCACAGCCGCTTGAAAAATAACTTGAGGAGGAGCCAGGAAATCTTCGGTATCACCCGGCCAACCCTCATCTTCGACTGTTCTCCAACGTTGTAGACAGGCTTGATGCCGACCTCCTTGGCCGTGCAGTGGGCGATATTTAGCTTCACCAAAAGATCGTTCGGCATCCCGTAGCTGCGATAGATGTCATGGATCCTTATTCCCTCCAGTGCATTCAAGGAAATAGCGGTATACCCGCACTGCGTGTCCGATACGTGCCAGTATCCGGAGGCGATCTTTGTGAGGATTGAGAGAATCGAATTTCCTATATATCTTGTCTTGGGGACGACAATCCAGGCGCTCCGATGAATCAATCGATTCCCTTTTACGTAATCCACTCCTTCTTCAACTACGGGGCGGCAGATAGACTCGAGTTCTGCAGGATCCATCTGTCCGTCGCCGGCCATTACGGCCGTACAGAAGATCTGGTGGTCAAGGCACCATTTGTATCCCCTGGCGATTGCAGACCCCACGCCGCCGTTTATCAGGTTGTTGATCAGGATAATCCT
>DATJBN010000122.1:0-12040 GCA_035515335.1 Syntrophales bacterium
CTGGCCGGTTACGATCAGCAGGGAAGGCTTAAAGAACCTAAAAAGGGAAAGGCCGCGTAAGTCCACCGCTCCTACACCCCTTAACACAAAGTGGACAATTCATTTGCTACAAAACAGGACAATTCTATTTGTTGACAACATTAAACACTCCAGGATAACAAAATTGGGACAAATGTGAGGCAAGTAAATTTAGATGTTGCAGAAATGTTGGAGCGGGCGATGGGAGTCGAACCCACGACGTTCAGCTTGGGAAGCTGACATTCTACCGCTGAATTACGCCCGCTCGGAAGAGAACACGAGAAAAGAAAACAAGAAAATATATCAAAAAACGCGACGCCAATCTTAGCCACGGGAGGTCTTTTGTCAAGGCTTTTTTGGCGACATCCTCACGGTGATAGCCTTCCCGTGGGCCTCAAGCCCCTCCATCTCGGCAAATCCCGACGCACGCCTCCCGTATTTCTCGAGAGACTCTTTTGAGAAGGAAAGAATGCTGCTCCGCTTCACAAAATCATACACACCGAGTGGCGATGAAAATCTTGCCGTCCCTCCGGTGGGGAGGACGTGATTCGGCCCGGCGATGTAATCACCGAGTGTCTCCGGCGTAGATGGTCCCAGAAAGATGGCACCCGCGTGCTTTATCTTTCCGAGCAGCTTCTCCGGCATCCTCACAATCAATTCGAGGTGCTCCGGTGCAAACCGGTTGGCAATCGCCGCGGCTTCGGCAATATCTTTCGTCACAATGATTGCGCCGAAGTCCTGAAGGGCTCGCGAGGCGATGGACTTCCTCTTCAGGATATTTAACTGCCGCTCAACTTCATTTGACACCTTCTTCGCAAGATTTGCGTCCGGGGTGAGACATATCGCGCTTGCCATCTCATCATGTTCCGCCTGCGCAAGGAGGTCGGCGGCTGCATAAGAAGGATTCGCCGTCTTGTCCGCAATGATGAGGATCTCGCTCGGGCCGGCAGGCATATCGATTCCGCAGAGGCACCACTGGTAGACCATCATCTTGGCGGCAGTCACGTAGGCGTTGCCCGGACCCACGATCTTATCAACCTTCGGTACCGACTCAGTCCCGCTTGCAAGCGCGGCGATAGCCTGGGCGCCGCCCACCTTGAAGATGCGCGTGACACCGCCCAATTTTGCTGCGGCGATTATCAGCGGATTTACCTTTCCATCTTTTGCCGGTGTTACGAGGATGATTTCCGGAACACCCGCAATGCGCGCGGGAACAGACGCCATGATGACTGTCGAGGGATATGCTGCGAGACCGCCCGGGGCGTATATGCCGACACGTTCGAGGGGCGTTATGCGCTGTCCAAGCACGATGCCTGCTTCATCGGAGAAGAGCCAGCTCTTCGTTACCTGCCTGCGATGAAATTTTTCCACGCGCTTTGCTGCGAGCTTGAGGATCGCGAGGTCTTCTTTCTTGACGAGGGACGCGGCGCCTTTGATTTCTTTGGAACTTACCTCGACCGTGTCCGCAGCCGGCCTCCATCTGTCGAACTTCTCCGTGTAGGCGAAGAGGGCTTCGTCCTTTCTGTTGCCGACGTCTTCGACAATAATCTTCGCCTGTTTCCAGACCTCTTCATCGAAACGGCCGCGATTCTTGATCTTCTCGAATACTTCTTCGAATGCGGCATCGTCTGTGCGGATGATTTTCATTCAGCCGGAAACCCTTTTCATGTTTGCACCGAGCGCGGAAAACTTCTTTTCGATTTCCTGGTATCCCCTGTCGATATGATAGACCCTGGAGAGCTCCGTCTTTCCCTCCGCCGCAAGTCCTGCAAGGATGAGAGATGCAGAGGCGCGAAGGTCTGTGGCCATCACGGGAGCGCCTTTCAGCTTCGCAACGCCTTTCACCATCGCACTGTTTCCGTGAATCACGATGTCGGCGCCCATCCTCATCAACTCACTCACGTGCATAAACCTGTTTTCGAAGACGGTCTCCGTGATAACGGAAAGCCCGTTCGCGATAGACATCAACGCCATCATCTGGGCCTGAAGGTCCGTGGGAAATCCCGGATAGGGAAGGGTCTTTATGTCAACGCTCTTTATCTTTTTCTTTGCGACTACTCTCAAACCTCCGGCAACGGGAGTGACTTCTATTCCGGCGTCCCTAAGCTTCTGGGTCAGGGCATCGACGTGGACGGGTTCGCAACCGAGAATTCGTACATCGCCTCCCGCCATGCCGACGGCGATCATGAAGGTGCCTGTTTCGATTCTGTCGGGAATGACCGAGGCTTCCGCGGGCTGCATCTTTTCGACGCCGTCTATTCTGATGATCTCGCTACCGGCGCCTGTGACCTTCGCACCCATGGCGTTCAGAACATCGGCGAGATTGACGATCTCGGGCTCGCGCGCGGCATTCTTGATTATCGTTGTTCCATCGGCGAGGCAGGCGGCCATCATGATGTTCTCAGTTCCCGTTACGGTGGGGATGTCGAAGTAGATGGTCGCACCCTTCAGGCGCTTTGACTTCGCTTCCACATAGCCGTCCTTCAGCTCAACCTCCGCGCCCATTTCCTGGAGGCCCTTTATGTGAAGATTGATGGGCCGCGCGCCGATCGCGCAGCCTCCGGGAAGAGAGACCCTCGCGACGCCCATCCTGGCGACGAGCGGTCCCAAGACGAGGACCGATGCCCTCATGGTTTTCACGAGATCGTACGGGGCCTCACAGTTGTTGAGTCCGTCCGTGTTTATCTTTACGGTTCCTTCACCCTCGATCTTGGCTCCCAGGTTTTTCAACAGCTTCCTTATAGTCTTGATATCAACGAGATTGGGGACATTGAGAAATGTGCTTGAGCCGGAAGCCAGGAGCGCTGACACCATGACGGGAAGCGAGGCATTCTTGGCCCCGCTGATCTGTACGTCACCGCGAAGCTTCTCACCACCGTTTATGATAATCTTATCCACCGATCATCGCTCTCCTTGCGATAGAAACTCTCACCATGCCTGCATAGTCGGCCTTGAAGGCAATACTGTCATAAAGGTTCGATTGATTCAACATAAATTCGACTCTGTCTTTCTGGCCCGCCCCTATTTCCATGAGGAGCCATCCTCCAGGCTTCAGGTGGTTTCCGCTTCCTTCGATTATCGCCCTATGGAACGCGGTTCCGTCATCCCCGGCAAGAAGCGCGGCTTCAGGCTCAAAGTCCCGCACACCGCGGGGCAGGCTGTCATACTCCTCTTTCGGTATGTACGGGGGGTTGGAGACGATGATATCAACTCTTCCCGAAACGGGTTTGTATAGATCGCCTTGGAGAAAAGAAATTTGAGTCTCCACGTTGTTGATGCGGGCGTTTTTTATCGCGACGTCAAGCGCATCCTGAGACATGTCTGTCGCTGTAATCTTCGCTCCCGGAAGCTCATGTGCCAGGGCTATGCTTATCGCCCCGGAGCCTGTGCCGATTTCCAGTATCTTCAAATCCAGTCCCTTGATGCCTGAACAGATCCTTAGCGTCTCTTCAACGAGGATCTCTGTTTCAGGCCGCGGAATGAGGACGTGTCTGTTTACGAAAAAGGGAAGGGACCAGAATTCTTTTTCGCCTACGATGTAGGCGACAGGCTCGCCTGAGCTTCTCCGCTCCACACACCGCATAAATTCCCGGATGTCTTCTTCTGACAGTTCCTGATTATGGTCGATATGAAGGCGTGCGCGATCTTTTTTCAAGACGAGGGATAGAAGAACCTCCGCATCGAGCTTGGGAGTCGCAGAACCGGAGCGTGCCAGAACCTTTATCGCTTCCTTTACGGCATCAAAGATTTTCATTTCACTGATTGTTGCGCGTATCGATGGGCAGTGTGGGAACGAATCAACCGATCGATTCCTGGAGGGCCTTTGACTGAAAGTGGGTTGCCAGTGCGTCAATGATCGGCTGAATGCTGCCGTCGAGGATCGATTCCAGATTATAGAGGGTGAGGCCGATCCTGTGGTCCGTAACCCTCCCCTGGGGAAAGTTGTATGTCCTGATCCGTTCACTTCTGTCGCCGCTTCCCACCTGGGTCTTTCTCGATTCGGAGATTTCAGCGCTCTGCTTCTGCACCATTGCGTCGAGAAGCCTCGCCCGGAGCACCTTCAAGGCCTTCGCCTTGTTCTTGTGCTGTGATTTTTCATCCTGACAGGTGACGACAAGGCCAGTGGGCACATGGGTGATCCTGACTGCCGAGTCCGTCGTGTTGACACTCTGTCCGCCGTGGCCGCTCGAACGATAAACATCGATCCGCAAATCATTGGGATCGATATTCACCTCCACCTCTTCCGCTTCCGGGAGTATCGCCACTGTAACTGCGGAGGTGTGAATACGACCCTGGGATTCGGTAATAGGAACCCTCTGCACGCGATGTACACCGCTCTCATACTTCAAACGGCTGTAAGCGCCCCTGCCCTCGATGAGCGCGATGATCTCCTTGAATCCACCCATGCCGCTCGCCGGGTTACTGCTCATCACCTCGACCTTCCACCTCTGCGACTCCGCGTACTGGGCGTACATACGGAAGAGGTCTCCCGCGAAGAGGCCCGCCTCGTCTCCGCCTGTTCCCGCCCTGATCTCGAGGAAGACATTCTTGTCATCGTTCGGGTCCTTGGGAAGAAGAAGTATCTTAAGGCTGTTTTCCAGGGACTCCAGCTTTTCCTTGAGCTGCGGCAGCTCCTCTTTGACGATCTCCTTCAGCTCGTCGTCATTTCCCCGGAGCAGTGCCTGGTCCTCTTCAATGCGGGCGTTCGTTTTTTCGTACTCCCTGTATGTCTCCACAAGGTCGTGAAGGTCGGAGTGCTCCTTCGCGTATTTCTGGTAGAGGCTGGGCTTCCCGACAACGTCGGGATTGCTGAGCAAGCCTTCGAGGTCTTTATATCTTGTTTCAATGTCTTTCAGTCTTTTGAACATAATCTTATCTCACACCACGGCGTCTTGGGACGCGTGGCCGGATTTTTTGCGGTCGAATCTAATACAGTGAACTGTGAAGAAGTCTCCCTGGCAGAAGACAGGCTGGTGAGACGGACGCAAGCGGAATGAACCCCCTGGAAGGGGGGCTAGTTAAGCGGATCGAGTTCCTCTGCAATTTATCCTCTCGAGACGATTATTTCGCTTCGGGCTGTTTCTTGGTGCTCTTCTTTTTCTCTTCGCCGGCAGCGTACTTCTTTTTGAATCTCTCCACACGACCGGCAGTATCCATAATCTTCTGTTTGCCCGTCATGAACGGGTGGCACTGGGAACAGATTTCAACCTTGATGTCCTTTTTCGTGGACTTTGTCTCGATTACATTTCCACACACACAGGTGATTGTTGTCTTCTCGTACGCCGGGTGAATACCTTCCTTCATGGTTTCTTTCATATCCTCCTCTGTTCTACTGATTCATGGAATTCAAGAAGGCCTGGTTCGTTTCCGTCTTCCTGATCTTATCCACGATGAATTCCATTGCCTCCACGGGGTTCATCTCCTGCAGAAGCCTTCTTAGTATCCAGATCTTATTGAGATTGGCCTTCGGTATCAGGAGTTCTTCCTTTCTCGTTCCGGAGCGGATTAGGTCGAATGCGGGGAATACCCTCCTGTCCGCGATCCTCCTGTCCAGATGAAGCTCCATGTTGCCTGTGCCTTTAAATTCTTCGAAGATGACTTCATCCATCCTGCTTCCCGTATCGATGAGGGCGGTGGAGATGATGGTCAGGCTTCCGCCGTTTTCTATGTTTCTGGCGGCACCGAAGAATCGTTTCGGTTTATGAAGTGCATTTGAATCGACGCCGCCGGACAGGACCTTCCCTGACGGCGGGACGACGGTATTATATGCCCTTGCGAGGCGGGTGATGCTGTCGAGCAGGATCACAACATCCTTCTTGTGCTCGACAAGACGTTTTGCTTTTTCGATTACCATCTCTGCGACCTGCACGTGCCTTGTCGCCGGTTCGTCGAATGTCGACGATATCACTTCTCCGTTTACACTGCGCTGCATGTCGGTCACTTCTTCCGGCCTCTCATCGATGAGAAGGACCATCAGAATGACTTCTTCATGGTTCGTAGAAATGCTGTGGGCGATATCCTTGAGGAGCACCGTCTTTCCTGCTCGCGGCGGCGACACGATGAGAGCACGCTGACCTTTTCCGATGGGCGTGAAAAGGTCCATGATCCTTGTCGAATAATTCTCCGGGTCCGCTTCGAGGTTCAGCTTCTCCTCCGGGTAAAGCGGCGTGAGATTGTCAAACAGGATCTTATCCCTCGCGGCCTCCGGACTTTCAAAATTAACGTTATCCACCTTGAGGAGGGCAAAATATTTTTCGCCGTCCTTAGGAGGCCTGACCTCGCCGGATACCGTATCGCCGGTCCGCAGACTGAATCGCCTGATCTGTGACGGCGAGATGTAGATATCGTCCGGGCTCGGCAGATAATTATAATCAACGGCCCTCAGGAACCCGAAGCTGTCGGGCAAGATTTCCAGGACCCCCTTACCGGTTATACTCTCGTTCTTCTCGGCCTGGGTCTGCAATATTGAGAAGATAAGGTCCTGTCTCCTCATGCCGCTCGCTCCGGCGACGTTCAGATCCTTTGCCATTGTTGTCAGTTCACTGATTGGTAATCTCTTAATTTCTTCGATGTTCATGGCAGATTCTCTTGTTCACACCTCTTTCTGAATTTTTTACAAATTAAGCCTGCGCTCCCGATCCCAGGTTTTCAAACCATACTCATTGACAAACGATATGGCGAAAGTACATACGGCGAATTATATAAAGAATAACTTGGATTAGTTTAATGGGTTTTTAAACTGGGTTCTAGAGACAATCCAAAAGGAAGGACTTTATACAAGCCTTTCTATGATTTTTTTACAACTTATATCAGGCATCCCTCCATGTCAAGCACTTTTTAATCGCCTTTTTACAGGCCGTATTGCGGAAAACCAGTGTTGATGCACATCAGAACTCTTCTCAGCGATTAGATAAAACCCTGTCACCGGTTGAGCATGATGAAATTGAGCTGTCTTCCGGTGTTTCCCCCTTCACCTCTGTGGGAGAAAAACATATCTCTTCTGCAGGAAGTACAAGAGCGGGCAACATGTGTATTCATCTCGGGGATCCCGCACCCCATTATCTGCATTCTATTCGCGCCGGCGAGGTCGAGCATCCATTCCCCCGGCTTTGCGCCCTTCGAAAAAAAAGACTCGCTGCCTCTCTGGCCCTTCATCGCATTGACAACAGGCTCATCCACTTTATAACAGCAGGGCCCGATGGCAGGGCCGATTGCGGCGATGATGTCGCCCGCACGGCAGTTGAATCTTGAGATCAAGGCCTGCGTCGTCTTTCCCGCAACTGAAAGGGCGGTTCCCCGCCAGCCCGCATGGGCGACGCCGACCACCTTTCTTTTCCTATCCGCAAAAAATATCGGCACACAATCCGCCGTCTTCACACAGATCGCCACTCCCGGCTGGTCGGTTACGATGGCATCGAACTCGAGGCGTACGGAAGAAGCGAGATCGGCAGGAGGTCGGTCGACAGTAAGGATCTCTTCACCATGGACCTGGCTGACGATTACGAACTGTTCCACTGTTATGCCGAAGGCATCTGCAATGATGCGCAGGTTGGCGCGGACATTCTCCTCGGCGTCCCCTTCTTTCACGCTGACGTTGAGGTTTTCGAATCTCCCCCGGCTCACGCCGCCCTTCCGGGTGCAAAAGGCATGGGTAAGAAAATTGCAATCGGTAAGAGCAAGAGCCTCCAGATATTCCAAGGGACCTTTTTTTGAAAATCTAAACATCGGTTCTGTGGAGATAGTATCTTGTCTCGTAAACTCATACAAGACTTGTCATTTCGGGCAGAGCAAGAAATCCATGTCACGAGCGAAGAGAGGGATCTTAGATATCCCCCGGAGCCCGCCCTGAGCGCAGAGACAAGATTCCCCGCTCCGCGTCGGAATGACATAGAGCGAAGGGGTCATGTGACAGTTTATTCTTGACATGCAACGCAGCAGGAGCGCAATTCCGCCTAACGGGATTTAAACCTGAAGTCTTTTTCGGAGAAGAGCCTCGTACATGCATCAACCACTTCCGGCTCGTAGAGGACGCCGCTATACTGGGAGATTTCTTTCAATGCCTTTTCTATTCCGGACGCAGGCCTGTAGGGGCGATACCTGCATATTGCTTCCACCACATCGGCCACCCCCAGTATCTTTGCTTCAACGAGGATGTCGTCCCCCTTGATGCCTTGCGGATAGCCTGTGCCGTTTATCCTTTCATGATGCTGATACACGGCCTGGGCCACAGGCCTGTAGAAGTCGATGTCCTTCAGGATATGATAGCCTATCTCCGGGTGTGTTTTCACAAGACCATATTCCACATCGGTGAGCGGCCTGGGTTGTCCCAGGATCTCCGTCGGTACCGATATCTTTCCCAGGTCGTGGATAAGTCCGGCCATGCCTATGCCCTCGATGATCTCCTCCGAGAGACCCATTTCCACCGCGATGGAGCGGGCGAGGTCGGCCACCCTTTTCTGATGTCCCGCCATGTACGGGTCTCTTGTTTCAACGACCATGACGATGATGTCGACGATGAAAGAAGTCGCCCTCTTCAGCCTCTCAACACTCTGTGAAAGGGCCTCTCTTGCCCGGCCATGTTCCGCATCCCATTTTTCGAGCTCGGCAACGCGGGACCTCAGATCATCAATCTCTTTTAACAGCAGCTCCTTCGGCCTTTCCTGGTCTTTCATGTTTGCATTTCCCCGATTGTGATTGCTGACTTCTTGAGATATATTTTTTATCCTGGTCGCTTAAGATAACCCGCCCGGTTCTCCAGAAAATCCCTGTAAATCCTGTAGTGCTCCGTTTCCTCGTACCATATCTGCTTTATGGGAATGTGATCGAAACTGTATATCAATGCGTCCGGACATGCAAGCAGTATCGGTGAATGGGTGGCTATGATGAACTGGGCGCGGCGGCTTTTGTTTGTCTGGGTGAGCAATTCAAGGAGCGCAAGCTGGCTCCTGGGAGAGAGTGCGGTCTCGGGTTCGTCAAGTAGATAAAGCCCCTTTATCTTGTAGCGTGATCGGAAAAAGGACATCAGAGATTCACCGTGAGACTGCGTGACGAGCGACTTGCCGCCGAAGTATTCAAGCTGCCCGGGGTCCGACGATGCCCACTCGTCCAGGATCTCTCTGAAGTGGTTGAATATGTCGGAACCGAAGAAGGAGCCGGGCACCCTGCCGTTCGACCATTCAACCGTCAGGCTGTCGCAGAATCTATTCTCATACGGATTGCGCTGATACCTCGTCCTTCCCGTTTCCTGCCATATGTGAATGCCGCATGATCGGGCAATAGCCTGTAACAGGGTCGATTTACCCGATCCGTTTTCACCCACAAAAAAGGTAACCGCCTCATTTAACGACAGGGATATAGTTTCCTGAAAAACAGGAAGATTGAAAGGATAGTGGCGCTCTGTCGGATAAGTCGTCTGATCTATTATGACGCTCTTAAGATGCATGGATTATACCTGATTATATTTTGAGAGAAGATCGGAAAGTTCTGCCATGTCGGAAGGCAAAGGCGATGAAAACGACAGGACATCCCCGGTTACCGGATGAATGAAGCCTATCCTTGCAGCATGCAGGGCCTGCCTCTTCATCGCTTTTATTTTCGATCTCACCGAGGGATCGCGAACGGCGTCCGCACGGCCTGGATTACCGTACACACTGTCGCCCACGATAGGATGGCCCAGGGCGGAAAGATGTACCCTGATCTGATGGGTTCGACCCGTTACGATATCAACGTCAAGCAGCGTCGCGACGCCAAAGCGCTTGGTTACCTTCCAGCGCGTTAAGGCCTCCTTGCTCCTTTTGCTTCTCGTCGACATCTTCTTTCGATCCTTCGGATGTCTGCCCATGGGCAGATCTATCGTCCCTTGATCGTCTTTGGGATTCCCCCAGATCAATGCCTTGTAGGTCTTTTTCACTTCATGCCGCTTGAACTGGGCCGAGAGTCCCAGGTGTGCCTGATCGGATTTCGCGATGACCAGCAATCCCGAGGTTCCTTTGTCAAGACGATGGACGATTCCCGGCCGCAACTCTCCGCCTATGCCGGAGAGGTCTTTACAGTGGTGGAGGATCGCATTGACCATCGTGTTTCCGGAATGGCCTGCTGCGGGGTGTACGACCATGCCTGCCGGCTTATCGACCACGAGGAGATGCCGATCTTCATAAACAACGTTAACGGGGATATCTTCCGGGAGTGCGGAGCAGGCTTGCGGTTCCCTTCTTTCAATCTCAACGACGTCTCCGGATTTCAGCTTGTGTCCCATCTTCGCCGGAACACCGTTTACCGTGACCAGTCCGTCATCTGCTGATTTCTTGATCTGCGAGCGGGTTAAGCCGAGATCCTTGCGGGCGAGATAGATGTCGAGCCTCAATCCCGCATCATGAGAATCGGCGATGAACTCATAATGCCTTGCTTCCCGGGAAGCCATCGGTACATTCTTCATGATGAGGTTATCTTTTTGAGCCCGTCCCTTATGTATGGGAACTCTTCCTCCTCCAAGGTTCTCATGTCGAAGAGAATCTCATCCTCCGCTATCCGCGCAATTATCGGAACGTTGAGGTTCCTCAGGCGTGCCTCGAAGGTATTGGGCGCTATACGTGCCGAGACGACGGAGAGAAGCGCTGTCGGTATCTCCTGACCGGGAAGTGATCCTCCCCCGGACATGGAAGAGCCTTCCTTGACGGAGAGCGTGAGCCCCGGAAGATTGTCGCCTGTTAAAATGGAGAGAAGCTTGTCCGCGCGTTTACGGACATCGGCAAGACTCTCTGTCAACGCGGCAAGAACCCGAAGATTGTGGAGGGCAGTTTCCGGTTCCAGATACTGCATCAGCGTCCCTTCCAGTGCGGCGAGGGTCAGCTTGTCGATGCGGAGCGCCCTGTTGAGAGGGTTCTTTTTGATCTTCTCCAGGATGTCTTTCTGCCCCAGTATGATGCCCGCCTGTGGTCCGCCCAGCAGTTTATCGCCGCTGAAGGTCACAACGCTAACGCCGGTCGCAATGACGTCACGGACTGTCGGCTCCCTCTCGAGACCGTAGTGATTGAGTTCCGCAAAACAACCGCTGCCCAGGTCGTACATGACCGGCACGCCGCGATCTTTTCCCAGGGCGACGAGCGAGGTAAGGTCGGCATCTTCCGTAAAGCCGATTATTCTAAAATTGCTCGTGTGGACCTTGAGGATGAGCGCTGTTTCAGGTGTAATGGCCTTCTCATAGTCCTTGAGGCGCGTCCTGTTGGTTGTTCCTACCTCGGAAAGACATGCCCCGCTCTTTTCCATGACCTCCGGTATGCGAAACTCCCCTCCGATCTCAACAAGCTCCCCTCTCGACACGATGACCTTTCTTCCCTGTGCAAAGGTATTGAGCACAAGGAGAACGGCGGCGGCATTGTTGTTCACGACCAGGGCATCTTCCGCTCCGGAGAGGCTGCAGAGCAATCCCTGCACGTGATCGTAACGGAGACCTCTCTCACCCCTTCTCAGGTCGTATTCCAGGTTTGAATATCCTCCCGCCACTTCCAGGAGCCTCTTTACGGCATCGGCACAAAGGGGCGCCCTGCCGAGGTTGGTGTGCAGGATCACACCCGTTGCATTCACCACCTTGCGAAGGCTGTACTCACGAAGGCCGTCGATAATCGCGATGACCCTGTCAACGACCTCTTCCGGAGAAGGCACGCGAATCTTCTTTACATCTTTCTTTGCGTTCAGGATCTCCTTCCGAAGGTCTTCAACGACGGACCGGCAGATGGACTTGACGATGTACTTCGGTGCACGCCCGAGCATTCCCTGTCTTTCCAAGGAGATAATCACTTCATCGATCTTGGGCAGTCCCTTAAGCAACGCCCTTCTCTGTTCATCAGGTTCCTGTTTCTTCATATGAACTATGCCGTCTCAAAATGATATTTCCTATAATACTATGCTCTCCGGCAAAAATCACGAAAGTTGTTGACCGCGATGAAGAACTCCCTCATCATGATTACCCAGAGGTAGCATCCACGCTTCGTCAGATGAAGTTGCGCCTGCCGGCACTTGAGGG
>DATJBN010000123.1:0-9184 GCA_035515335.1 Syntrophales bacterium
TGTCGTTACAGTGGGAGAGGATACGGAAATAGACAGAAATATGGTCGAGGAGATCTACAATCCTCTTGTCCATCTGGTCAGAAATTCCGTGGACCATGGAATTGAGTCCCCGGAGGAGAGAATAAAGGCCGGCAAGCCGGAGACTGGTATGATCCAGCTTAAGGCCTATCACAAGGGGGGCAACATCCTGATAGAGATATCGGATGACGGAAAAGGACTGAACAAAGAAAAGATACTGAAGAAGGCTTTGTCCAATGGTCACATAGGGTCTGCCGCGGGTCTTTCCGACCAGGACATATACCGGCTCATTTTTCTTCCGGGGCTCTCCACCGCCGACAGGGTGACAGATGTTTCCGGCCGCGGTGTGGGAATGGATGTGGTGAAGCAGGCGGTGGATAAGCTGAGAGGCAAGATAGAGATCAGCAGCCAGAGCGGTACCGGGACGACGTTTGTTACCAGTTTCCCTCTCACGCTTGCGATTATAGACGGCATGATCGTGAGGGTGGGTCACGAAAGATACATCGTTCCCACCGCTGCAATCAGGCGTCTGCTCCGACCGGACAAGGAATATTACAACACAGTTATCGGCCGGGGTGAAGTCATAAATGTCATGGGCAATCTCCTGCCCCTGGTTCGGCTGCACGACCTGTTCGACATAGAGCCGGATTGCAGGAATCCCTGGGAGGCGACGCTCGTCGTTGTCGACGGGGAAGGCGGATCAAAGTGCATACTGGTGGATGAGATAGTCGGTCAGGAGGAAGTGGTCATCAAAGGCCTCAGCGAAAGTCTGAGGAATGTAAAGGGTGTCTCAGGCGGTGCCATATTGGGAGACGGGAACATAGGACTGATACTGGATCCAGAAGGTTTATTCGAACTGAGTGAATCTCAGGGCTTTACAGGCAGTATGGGTGTGAAACACTGATTTTAAGCTGGAGGATGGATTATGGAGGCCAACAAGAAGATAAAGATCCTGGTTGTCGATGATTTTGCAACGATGAGAAAGGTCATAAGGAACCTTTTGAAGCAGTCGGGCTATGAAAATGTCACGGAAGCCGAAGACGGTGTAGCGGCCATGGGTGTGCTCAGGTCCACAAAGGTTGATTTTGTGATATCCGACTGGAATATGCCCAACATGACGGGTATTGAGCTTCTCAGGGCCGTCCGGGCGGATAGCGATCTCGCTGCAATGCCTTTTCTGATGGTTACGGCAGAATCACTTAAGGACAATGTGGTCGAGGCGGTAAAGGCGGGCGTCAGCAATTACATCGTGAAACCCTTTACTGCTGAGGTCCTGGGCGAGAAGATCGACAAAATCATGGAAAATATAAAATAATTTTGAAAGGCTGACATCATGGACGTTAAATATATCAATCCCTTTCTGGAGGGGACCATCGAGGTCTTGAAGACAATGGCTTTTGTGGATCCAAAACCGGGAAAGCCGTATCTCAAGAAGAACAATCTGGCCAAAGGCGACGTCTCCGGCATTATCGGGCTGACCGGTTCGATGAAGGGGTCGCTCGCATTGAGTTTCTCCACCCCAAGCATATTAAAAATAGTCTCGAACATGCTCGGCGAGCCTATGACTTCGCTAAACGGAGAAATCAGGGACGCAGTTGGTGAGATAACCAATATGGTATCAGGTGCGGCTAGAAAGAAGATTGAGGCAATGGGCTTCAGCCTGTCCGCATCTCTTCCGACAGTGGTGGCCGGTAAGGACCACTCAATCATGCATGTACTCGGGGGGCCCAGTATAGTCATTCCGTTTGAAATAGAAGCAGGTCCCTTCGTCGTGGATATATCGATGGGTGATGCCCAGTAAAGGCTGTTTTTTAAAGAGGCTAATCAGCCTCGTTGCGAATTAATAATCCGTTCTTCAGGCGGAGAGAGATCAAAATGGATTACAGAAGTGACAAGAGAGAATACGCGAGAGTGGCTGCCTACCTGCCTCTTGACGTCCGTCTTGTGCCGCCGGAAGAGAGAGACATTTACAGGCCGCGGATCTCCGGGGTGGCCGCGCTGGATAATTTCACGAAGCCGCCCGAGCTTGATGACAAGCCTCTGGCCCAGTGGCTCAACATGCTGAATGCTAAGCTTGACTCCATAATAAGCGCCCTTTCGGTGGAGCGTGAGGGCTTTGGTTCTCTAACGTACAGGGCGTTGAACATAAGCGCTGCGGGGATGGGATTCAAGTCTAAAGAGAAGTACGACAAAGGGGTCTTCCTGGAGATGAAGATCCTGCTTTACATGTATCCTCATGTAGCTCTCTACCTCTACGGAGACGTTATCAAGTCGTCGGAGCGTGATGGGGACGACTTTTTCACGTCAATCAAGTTTGTGGGACTTACAGATGATATAAGGGATGAGATCATAAAATTTGTTTTCAGACGTCAGCGGGAAATCCTCAGCGCGAAGAGGGGATAGCTATTAATATATGATAGCGATAATAGGATTCATAGTTGTTGTGGGAGCTATTGCCGGGGGTTACCTCATGGAACATGGCAACCTCTACGTCCTTCTCCAGCCTGCTGAAGTCCTCATCATCTTCGGTGCGGCCTTTGGTGCGTTTCTCGTGGCATCGCCTATGAAGGCGATAAAATCAACGGCAGGCAGCGTTGTCAAGATATTCAACAACAAGCCTTACGTGAAGGCCGATTATCTTGAAGTCCTGATGCTTCTGAGCGAGATCTTTTACAAGATCAGGAAGCAGGGGCTGGTGTCTATCGAAGGGGATGTAGACGCGCCGCAGGAGAGTGCCATATTCAAGAATTATCCCAAGGTTCTTAAAAACCATCATGCCATTACGTTTATCACAGACACCTTGAGGATGGTCATCACGACAACGATCGAACCTCACGAGCTGGAATCGTTGATGGAGACGGAACTGGAAGAGCACCACGAGGAATCATTGATACCTTCAAAGAGTATGGCAAATACGGCGGATGCACTTCCGGGTCTCGGAATCGTGGCCGCCGTCTTGGGCGTCGTTCTGACAATGGGCAAGATCGGGGAACCGCCCGAGGTTCTGGGACACAGCATCGGCGCGGCTTTAGTCGGGACATTCCTCGGCGTTCTTATGTGCTATGGGTTTGTGGGACCGATGTCAAGGAACCTCGAATATGTCGCACAGGAGGAATTGCAGTATCTTAATGTACTCAAGATAGCGCTGAAGTCGTTTGTGAGTAATAATGCGGCGCCCATGGTGGCTATTGAATTCGGCAGGAGGGCGATTCCTGCGAAACAGAGGCCCGACTTCGTCGAGGTCGAAGAGTCTGTCAGACAGGTCAGAAAATAATGGCCGAACGCTTAAGACCAATCATCGTAGTAAAGAAAATAAAGAAACATGCCGGCCATCACGGAGGCCAGTGGAAGGTAGCGTATGCGGACTTTATCACGGCCCTCATGGCTTTCTTCCTACTCCTTTGGCTTTTGGCAATGGTTTCACCGGAGAAGAGGATAGCATTGTCTCAGTACTTCAAAGAATTCAGTGTTTTTAAGGAGCAGGGCGAAAAGGTTACAAAGGGAGGGGTCGGCATCCTCGACTTCAAGGGTGGAGGCAAAACGGCGGGGAATGCGGGGAAGATGGAAATCATGTCTCCGGAGAAATTGAAGACGAAGATCAAGGCCGCCGTCGATGCAAACCTGAAGACGCTGAAAGACCAGGTTCTTGTTGACGTTCATGAAGGAGCCGTGAGAATCCAGATTGTCGACAACGAGGGCAGTCAGATGTTTCTCCTGGGGAGCGCGAAGCCGACAGATAAGGCGCTGGAAGTACTTTCACTCGTGTCTGAAACAATAAGAGAGACACCGAACAAGATAGTCGTTGAGGGTCATACAGACGCCCTTCCCTATAAGGGCGGCGAAATGACAAACTGGGAGCTTTCTACCGCCAGGGCTTCAGCGGCGAGACGTGTTCTTGAAGATGACGGGGTAACCGCTGACAGGATTGCCAAGGTGGTGGGATATGCGGACAACGACCTCTTGATCAAGCTTTATCCCAATGACCCGCGCAACAGAAGAATAAGCATCATTCTTCTCCCCCTGCAGTATAAGAATGCATCAGATTCATTCAAGCAATAAATGATTGAGAAACATCCTTCTTGAAAAGCCGCTGTCGGAAATCAGGCCTTTCGTCTCCGCCATCGAGAGAGCTTCTCGAAGGCACCGTCAACAGCCGTAAGCAACATTTCCATGTCCATCGGTTTCGTGAAGAAGTCATCGAATCCTGCCTCGCGGCATTCCTCAATTTCATACAGAGCCGCCCAGCCGGTCATTGCAAAGATGATAGCGATGGGGTTTTCTTTTCTTATCTGCTTGCATAATTCTATGCCGTTCATGCCGAAAAGTTTGAGGTCCAGAAATATGACCTCGATGTCCTCGTCTTTCAGGATTTCAAAAGCCTGATCGGCCCCCTCGGCTAGCTTCACATCATAGCCTTCGGTGCTGAAGGTGTCTCTGAGCAGATCGCGGGTCGCTTCTTCATCGTCAACTACCAAGATCTTCTTTGCCATATGCACTCACCGGCTTTATATATCTTTCTCCATATCATCGGTTGTCGCAAATGTATTCTTAAATAATTTCCGGGCCGCAGCTTCGGACTCCTTCCTTTCTGCCAGGCTCTTGTATATGTCGGCATCGAAATGGACCAGAGCCAAACTCTTTGCTCCGGCATCACAGGCAATCCTTGCCGCAGTCTCGGGGTTCAGGTGAGGCCAGCTCTCGCAGGACTGTCCGCTCTTGTACGCACACTCGGCAATCAATATATCCGCTGACCTGGCCAGACGAACCGCATTCTCGCAGAAACCCGTGTCCGGACAGTAGCTGACGATCTTGCCGTCTATTTCGAATCTGTAACCAAGAGTGAGCGACTGGTGTATCAGTTCCCTTGCCTCTACCGTAAACGGGAGTTGTTTTTCTTCTGCTGGCAACTCATAAATCTTGACCGGAAAGGGGAGACGCGGGATAGCCGCGGTGAAGGGGTCATTGACTAATAACCGCAGAATATCTCTGGAACCGGCAGGACCGCAGATACAGAGCCCGTGATGAAAGTTGAATTTAGCCAGTATGTGGAGACCTACGACGTGATCTAGGTGAAAGTGGCTCAAGAAAAGATATACCGGCTTGGCAGATTCCCGGGGTATGTGGCGGTCCAATTTGTAAACGCCGTTACCCGCGTCAAGAATGATTTCGTAATTTGTCGCTTTTATCAGAATGGAAATAGTATTTCCTGTCTCAGTATCGTACCACCCGTTTGTTCCCAAAAAGATTATCTTCAGAGGTTGCCTCCTTTTCCGTTATGAGGGATCGAGGATGCATCGCACATTCAGATGTTTGAAGAAGTTGTTGCGTCAGAGGCTACTCCTTTTCCTCACCTGTTGCATGGGGTTCCGCATCGATGAATATCCCTTCTGTGCCGGCAGGCGATACATCGACCCTCCCCTCGCGGGCATCTGGATCGTCCGTATCGTATCCATGTCGATCGATCCTGAAGTCCTTATCTTTGTGAAATTTCCTGTATTCCATGCGGTTTTTTCTATCTTGAGACTGCAATTACGGGCAAAGTATAGGAAAGATTGCCAGGACTTGTCAATGACAAAGGGCCGCTCGTGACTATTTAGAGCTGGTGTCCCCCCGAATACGCCGGCGAAATAATAGACATATTGTAATCATCTTCCGGTTGTGGTATAGAGTTACACCTCAATAAAAGATTGCAGCTGAGTTTCTCGATCATCTGGCATCTGCTGCTTTAGACGCGCCTCCTGTGGCGGTATCGGCTTTGTACAATCTCCTCCCATTGGTCTTCAATGTGTAAGTGGAGCGTCTCGGATGTCTAAGAGAATAAATTATGAGATTCCTGATAGTATGGCATCGTGGATAGACAATAGCTCCCCGGTACGCCAGGGGGTCGATGAGAAACTACTTGAGAGAGAGCAGCTTTTCAGAAGCCTGACCGAAACATCGCTTGCCGCAGCATTCATCGTGCAGGGCGGGAAGTTTCGATATATTAATACGAGCGCAATCGCGTACGCGGATTACACGGCTGAGGAACTCATCGGCAAGGACTCGTATACCATCGTCCATCCCGACGATAGGGAGATGGTGAAGAAGAAGGCCCGAGACGTACTTCACGGCGTGGACGATGCGCCCTATGAATTCAGGATGGTAACCAAGCAGGGAGCAATCAGGCATGTGATTCAGATAGTCTCCCCTATTCAATACAACGGCAGACCCGCCATCCTCGGTAACGCAATAGACGTCACGAGGCGCCGGAAAGCGGAAGAGGCATTAAGAGAGTCGGAAAGAAGGCTCTCCGACATCATCGACTTTCTCCCGGATGCGACGCTCGCCATCGACTTGCAGGGAAAAGTGATTGCGTGGAACCATGCAATAGAGGAAATGACCGGCGTCAAAGCGGCCGACATACTGGGAAAAGGTGGCTATGAGTACGCCCTCCCGTTCTATGGGATCAGACGCCCCATCTTGATTGATCTGGTTTTGAAGCCGGACAAGAAAATTGAGAAAAGCTACTATTCCATTCTTGAGAAGAACAAGGACCTACTGATTGTGGAAACGTGGGTTCCCTTCCTTAAGTGGAAGAAGGCCTTCCTCTGGGCAAAGGCAAGCCCCCTGTACAACAGCAAAGGCGATATCGTGGGCGCCATCGAATCGATCCGTGACATAACCGAACGCAAGGAGGCGGAGAGAAGGCTCCAGGAGTCCGAGGAGAAATACCGCTCCCTGGCATCCGGAAGCGATTTGATGTATCTCGTGGACAAAGACTGCAAATATCTCTTCATGAATGATGGGCTGCTTTCGAGGATCGGGATTGCCCTGAATGATGTGGAGGGGAAATCGTACGGTGATTTTCATTCTGAAGCGGATGCGAGAGAGTTCTCGGAAATCGTAAGACACATTTTCAAGATGGGCCATGCGGTGCAGCATGAGCACAGAAGCCAGAGAGACGACAGATATTTTCTCAGATCGTTGAGCCCCGTCAGGGATTCCGAAGGCCAGACGATAGCGGTGACGGTAGTTTCAAAGGACATTACCAAGCGAAAGAGAGCGGAAGAGGCCCTCAGGGAATCTGAAAGACGGCTTTCCGATATCATTGATTTCCTCCCGGATGCAACGCTTGCAGTCGATCGAAAGGGGAAGGTTATCGCCTGGAATCGAGCGATCGAAGAAATGACAGGCGTTAAGGCTTCCGAGATGCTCGGAAAAGCGAATCACGAGTATGCCCTGCCATTCTATGGCGTCAGGAGACCGATACTAATCGACCTGGTACTAAAACCGGACAAGAAGACTGAGCGAAATTATTATCCCGTATTCAAAAAACAAGAGAACCGTCTGATTGTTGAAACGTGGGTGCCTTTTCCCGGCTTTAAAGACAGGAAGGCCTTCCTGTGGGCTACGGCCAGTCCTCTCTATGACAGCAAAGGACGAATAGTCGGTGCAATTGAATCGATAAGAGATATTACAGAGCGCAAACAGGCGCAGGAGATGCTGGAGAAGAGAGAGGTGGAGCTCGAAGCGAAAACCAATGAACTTGAAGATCTGAACGCTGCTTTGAGAGTCTTGTTAAAACAGAGGGAAGAAGACAGGAATGAGCTGGAACAAAAGGTGTTGTCGAACGTCAAGCTCTTGATCCTGCCCTATATCGAAAAGTTAAAGAACCGCACGGACGTTAGCAGCTCCTCATACGTCAACGTTCTCGAATCTAACCTGAAAGAAATAGTATCGCCCTTTGCGCAAAAATTATCCGTTAAATACTTGAATCTTACGAACAGGGAGGTTCAAATTGCCAATCTTATCAAAGAGGGTAAGACGACAAAAGAGATCGCGGCCCTGCTGAATGTTTCTGAAAGCGCAGTCAATGTATATCGTTATCATATCCGACGTAAACTCAGCCTCACCAAGAAGCACAATCTTCGTTCCTACCTCTCCACATAGCCTTCAAGAAGTTAAATATTTTTTAATATTATTTATTAATCTTTTAATATTGTTTTTTAGCGTTTATGCCTATATAAGACGTTAAATCAGATTGCGGCCCTTGGCTGCACCAAGCTATTCCTTTTCAGTTTAAGATACTTATATCCTTAACAGATACCTATAATACGGTATACCCCATGACCTGCGTCAAAGAGCTCCAAGAAGTAAAAGTGCTTAATAGCGGCGATGTAGTTATCTTATTAATTTAGAGCGGGATTTAAGCAGTAGTCACGGGGAGATTATAATCAGTTTTTTCAGATCGAGGAAGGGGGTGATCATCAGTAGGATTAAAGTGTGATCCGGTAATGAATGTTTAACAACTTAATTGGAATCAAAAAAGGAGGATAACATTATGGCAGGAGAATTACGGCCTCGTTGGGGGCAACCCATGACAGGCATTATTTCTACCATAGCTTTTTTCTTGATCGGCTGGATAACCTGGTGGCTTTTCAGCGATCCCCGTGGGCCGATGGGCCTATTTCCGTATCCTTTTGTCCTCATACTCGCCTGGATGATTCTGGTGGGTTTATGGCAGCACATGTTTTTGGGTGACTGGCCGTTTCAGAAGTTGTCGCCACCGGTCAGGGGAGTGGTAATGACCATTGTTAACTTGATCGGCGTATGGTTTGTTATCGAAGTCGTCTTTAATCGAGTTTTAGGTCTAGGGTTCAACTTCTTGAGTCAGTCCAATCTTAATGCACTTGCAGCGGCCGGGGCGACGGTACTGCCCGAAGCATGCGGAAAAAGTCTCACCTTAGAGGCAATGCAGAAGGCACACTTTGCGCAGAGTGCAGGGGTAGGATTCGTGCTGATTGGCTTCTACGCGTATCCCTTCGTGACAATCCTTTTTGGTAAGTGGCCGATCCGTCCCAGCAACTTAGAGCAGCCCGCAGCAGGCTTTGCCGAGATCGGTTGGGCTAGTCTGCTCGTCCTCTTCTTCTACGTTGTTCTTATCGTTCCCTTCTTTGGTTTGGTCTTCGAGAAGATGTTCGGTACTGCCTATGGCATGAACACCCCCTGGTGGGGCAGCATAGGCGGCACCCCCCACCTGCACTGGGTCTTTGGCTGGTGGGAGTGGGCAGTCATCGTCCTCTTCATGACTGCTAATGTCTGGCGCATGAAGCCCTGGTCGCTTATCAAACTTCCCCAGCCCTGGAAAGGTCTTATATCTTTTGTGGGCACCATAGTGCTTGCATAC
>DATJBN010000124.1:0-19251 GCA_035515335.1 Syntrophales bacterium
TCTATCCTGCCGTCTATATGATCTGGCGGAGCAGGGAGCTGGCAAAAGAATAATTTACACCGGAAACGCAACGGAAAAATCACATTCCACTGAAAAAAAGCAATGACGGAATAGGAGAGCGATATGAGCCGCGCGAGCAAAGTCATTCTGTCTATAGTCGTCTTAATCTTTGTCTTACTCCTTGCAGCGTATTTCTACCTTCCTTCCATCCTGAAGCCGATCCTCATCAAGGAGCTCTCGAAGGCGCTGCACCGTGAGGTGACCTTAAAGCAGATAACTGTGAATCCCTTCAGGCTCACTGCCACTATCGATTCCTTCGAGGTCAAAGAGCCTGGGGGAAAGGAGACCTTTATCGGCTTCGACGAACTGTTTCTGAATATAGACGCCTTCTCTCTCTTCCGCAGGATGCTCGTCCTGAAGGAGATGAGACTCACGAATCCCGCGGTGAGGGTGATAAGGAATGCAGATGGCTCATACAATTTCTCAGACCTCATTCCCAAAGAGGAAAAGAAATCCGAACCGCTTCCGTTTTCGTTGAACAACATCTACGTTGAAAACGGCAAGGTTGATTTCTGGGACGGTCCCAAGAAGACGTGGCATAAGGCCAAGGACATCAACATCAGGGTTCCGTTCATCTCCGATGTACCGTCCTATGCGGACGAATATGTAACGCCGTATTTCTCTGCGAATATCAACGGCGGCATCTACACATTGCAGGGGAAGACAAAACCATTTTCCGATTCCAAGGAATCCTCCATCGACATAGATATCGAGAATCTCGATATCCCCTATTACCTCACCTATGTCCCCTTCAAGCCGAATTTCAAGATGCTGTCGGGTCTCCTGGATATTAAGGCGAATATTTCATTCCATGAGAACAAGGACAAGAAGCCGTCAATTGCGATCAAGGGTGACGTGAAGCTCAAGAACCTCGCTCTCGACGAGCCGGGAGAGCAGCGCCTGCTCCGTGTGCCTCTATTTCATATGGCGGCCGTGTCGGTTGAGCCCCTTGCGTCGGTATACCATTTCTCGAAGATAGCCTTGTCCAAGCCGGAGGTCGTTGTAAGAAGGAGCAAGGACGGGAAATTGAATCTCCTGTCCCTTCTTCCTCCCGCCGGGAAGGAAGAGAAGAAGGAGAAAGAAAAAACGCCTCTCACCTTCAAGGTTGATGAACTGGGAATTGAAGACGGGAAGGTCGAGTTCCACGATGCCCAGCCCCCACGGGAAGCCGTGTTCGTCATCAGCAGCCTGTCTCTCAAGGGTACGCACCTGTCGACTGAGAAGAATGCCAAGGCTAACATGTCTCTTTCCCTCAATCTCAACAAGACCGGAACGCTTTCCGTATCGGGTCCCTTTGTCGTTGACCCGCTTTCAGCAAGTCTCGCGGTCGATGTCAATTCTCTTAATTTCAGCGCACTGCAGCCGTACATCGAAGACAAGTTGAAGGTCGCGATAACCGACGGCAGCGTGTCCACGTCGGGAAATCTTACGCTCGCGACCACAGACAAGGAAGGTCCGACGGTGAAATATGACGGCAAGTCGCTCGTTGCCAACGTTGCCATGATCGACAAGTCAAGCGGCAACAGCCTGCTGAGATGGAACTCCCTCTTCTTCAAAGAACTGCGGGCGGGATACAATCCCTTCTACCTGCGCATCAGAGACATATCCCTGACCGACTTCTATGCGCGCGTCATCGTTCTTCCCGACGGGACCCTGAATCTCCAGCATCTCATGGAAGAAAAGCCGGTACAGCAGACGCCTCCTGTAAAACCGGCCCAGGGTGCAAAGGCCCAGACAGCAGAACCCCTTAAAGATATTCGTGTCGGCAGGGTCAGCCTTCAGGGCGGGACTATCAATTTCGAGGACAGATACATCAAGCCGAACTACGGGGCAAGGCTCGTGGAGATCGGCGGCCGCGTTTCCGGCGTCTCTTCGATTAAGAGAAAGCCGGCTGACGTAGACCTGCGGGGAAAGTTGAATAACACGGCCCCTCTCGAGATTACGGGCAAGTTACATCCATTCCCGGAGGACCTTTTTGTCGACTTGAAGGTGATACTTAAGGGCGTGGACATGGGTCCTTTCTCGCCTTATTCGGGTAAATACGCCGGCTACACGATCAAGAAGGGCAAGCTCTCACTCGATTTGAGGTATCAGATCGTAAAGGACAAGGTGGATGCCACAAACAAAATATTCTTGAGTCAGTTTACATTCGGTGATGCCGTGGAGAGCGCACAGGCTACGAAATTACCGGTGACGACGGCCATCTCACTCATGAAGGACAGCAATGGAGATATCAACCTAAACATCCCTGTCACCGGTAGTCTCAAGGATCCGCAATTCAGCGTCTGGGACATCATTACCAAGGCGATCGGCAATCTTTTCGAGAAGGCGGTGACCGCTCCTTTTGCCCTTCTCGGGTCCCTGTTCGCACACGGAGCGGAGCTCAGCTATGTTGAGTTTGACCCGGGCAGTTCCGCCTTGAGCGATGCAGGGATGAAGAAAGTGGAGTCCTTGGTCAAAGTCCTTAAGGAAAAACCGGACCTGAAGCTCGATATCATAGGTCACGTGGACATCGAAAAAGATACGGAGGGGCTGAAGAAGCGGGAACTGGACAAGAAGGTGAAGCTCCAGAAACTGAACGAGATGATCCATCAGGGGCAAAGGGCGGCCACTCTAAATGATGTCAAGATTAACGACTACGAATACAACAGATATCTTACCCAGGCCTACAAGGCCGAGAGCTTCCCGAAGCCGACAACGGCATTCGGCGTTGAGAAAGACCTCTCTCCTGCCGAGATGGAAAAGCTGATGCTGACAAATTTCAAGGTTAACGAAGGCGACCTGAGGCTCCTCGCTTCCAGGAGAGCCGCGAGAGTCGAGGAGGCGATTCTGAAAGATGGAACGGTGTCCGCAGATCGCGTCTTCGTCGTGGAGCCGAAGAACCTCGAGCCGACAAAGAAGGATGTTGCAAAGGGTAACAGAGTTACCTTCGCCCTGAGATAGTGTTATCGGACTTTACTTTCATACGCGAGCTTCCGTATCATTGCCGTTCGGGCCCAGGGTTTAATTTTTAATTGACAGGCAAGCCCGCTTTTTCTATATTCGCCCACCGGAAAGCAAATCTGAAATGCCTTGGATAAACAAATGAGACAGAAGGAAATAAAGAAGAGGTCGGACTGGAAGGACCTCTACAGAAGAAAGACGTATGAAGAAGAGGAGCTGAGCGTGGGGATGGAGCTTCCCCATGGCCCTGTCCTTTTCTATAATGAGCTGGTGGCAGACCATTGCACAAATCCGAGGAACGTCGGGAAGATGACGGATGCGGACGGATTCGCGGACATCGGTGACCCTTCCTGCGGCGATTCGATGCAGCTCTGGATTAAGGTTGTGAGCGGCCGGATCTCCGATATCAAGTTCCTGTCGACGGGTTGCGCCGGAGCACTGGCGACAAGCAGCATGACGACTGTGCTGGCCAAAGGCAAGACCGTCGAAGAGGCGAAGCGGATAACGGACGCCGATGTGATCCGTGCGCTTAAGGGCATTCCCGCACCTGACGGCGCCTGCGTCCTCTCCGGCATCAATGCACTTCTTGCCGCAATCAAGGATTACGAGGGAAAGAATCCCGGGGGGAAGTCAATCACCTGAAAACCTCGATGCAGTCGACGTATGATACCGCCGATTCTCCGGTGTTATCGGAATCGTTCATTATAGCTATGCCCGCGGTCTCAGGCGGATCTTTCCCAAAGGCCTTCCTGTAGTCATCGAGTACATTCACTGTCTCCTCAACCCAGGTGCCGACCTTTGCACGCCCTTTCTCGAGAACGACCATCTTTGCCCTGTCGGTGTAAGGGCTCACGAAGATCCTCTCCGGGACATCCTGGCCGGTCCAGACGTAATTCAATGTACTGTCGGGAGGATATTTTCCGTAGAAGGCCTTCGCAAGGCCGTACTCGATGCGCTCTCCCACGCCGGCCTTCTCCGGATTGTACTGGAATGCGACGTAGACCCTGATGGGATAGTCGTCTCCCGACTTCTCCCTGATGTCCCCTTTCGTATATACATTGTCCACTTTCCATCTCCAGCGCATGCGGGGATACTCGTATACGTTGAAGGTCTTCCGGCAGATAATCGCCGATGCAGACCTCCTGCTTTCCGTCTTGAGAAAAGAGTGTCCTTTCTCGGTCACGATCGTGTAAGTGGAATGCTCCTTGATCTTTGGAAAATAGAGCGGCTCCCAGTTGGCGAGGTTCTTGAAATCCTCGCGGAATAGGACTTGATGATCCTCAGCGAGGACAAACGTAACGGAGAATGTGACGGCAAGGATCAGGGCAATTTTCCAGAATCTCATATTTGAGGATACCTTAACATTCTTCTCTAAATATCTTATGAAAATATCGTTAGAAGGGAAAGAAGAAAGCGCTAGACCCTCTGTGACAGAGACAAAAACAATCTATTAACCCAGCGCCGGGTCTTAGATGCTGTTTTCCTGCGCGGCTCGAGGCCGGAGAGCATCTCCAGGATGTGAGTGGATCTCCTGCCCTCACGGGCAAGACGGTCCTGACAGCCCGTACAGTAAGTGACTATGTGATATTCCTTCGCTGCCTCGGTAATCTTTCGCGTCAGCTCACCGGCCGCGGTTGGGTACAGGCGGAACATGCCGCCGCCGTAACCGCAGCACATGGGCGCCGGCGATTCGACGATCTTCGTGTTTTCACCACGGAGCATTTCTCTCGCTCGCTCTCTGGTGCTGTCGAATTGAAAAACCTGGCACGGATGGTGAAGGTATATCTGCTTCTCGCCGGGAGTCTCAAAGGCATCCGGGGGCAGGGCTTCGAGAACATGCTCGACGGTTGTACCGGTAAGAAACCGTGAGAGGACCTTCTGACAGTTCACGCAGCCTGTAATTACACGGGTTGTATTGTGGCTGGCGAGCCTGTCTTGAATTCTTCTTGCGGCCACCATCGCCGGCTCTTCGTCGCCCAACTGAAAGACAGGATCATAGCAGCAATCGAGCGCCACGCCGACTTGTGCACCGAGACGGCAAGTGAGGATTTCGACGGTCTTCTTGACAATATCAGGATACGCGCCGGCCAGGCCGCATCCCGGCCAAAAGACCGTGTCATGACAGGTATAGCAGACAAACGGGAAGTGATGTCCCGTATGTGCAAATCTCTCGGCCTTTCTAAGGGCCTCCCTGACCGACGACGGATCACCGACTTCTTTGGACCTTCCCGTTCCATTACTACTGGGCTTTCTCAACAGGATAATCCGCCTCGTTCCAGGCCTTGATGCCGCCGGGCTGACGATAGGCATTCTTGTATCCCAGCCTCGTCGCCCACATAGCCCCGTTATGGCTCCGGGTGCATTCGGTGAATCCGCAGTAGAAAACGATGACCCGGTTCTTGTCCGGCCCCAGAACTTTTTCAAGGCCAGCCTTCGTCTTGTCGTCGAGCGCCATCATCTCCGGCCTTGGCAGTTCGAAATGTACGGCGCCGGGATAGTGTTGCTTTTTGAAGCTATCATAGGGATTGTTATCGACGATGAGGACGTCTTTCTTCTCGTCGATCCACTTTTTTAGCTCCTGCGTTGTCACAATCTTGTAGCGGCCTCTTTCGACTTCACGTGCAAATGTTACTGCAGAATTCTCCGTGTCGAGCTCCTTTGTTCCCCAGGCAGCCGGACTCACGCTCGCTGAACCCAAAACGAAGATGGCGCAAAATAGAAATGCTGATAACCCGCTCTTCAACATGTCATCCGTACCCCCTCTCCCAATATGCTTAACCAATCATTCTTCACCGCACAACATCTTATGTAAATAAGTTATATAGATTTTTTGAATATGTCAAATTCCTATAAGGAATGTGAATACACCAATTATTCTCTTTTGCTATAGAGGGATGAAGAATTCGGAGGGATCTATTTGGACGGTGAGTAACGCTTGACGATATCCAGGAAATTCCTGTGGTACATCATGATAGGAAATTGCTTCTTGTACACGAGGTAGAAATACCTCTCCATGCTGCAGTGGCTTATGGGAAGGGCGCCGAGAAGGCGCTGAACAAGTTCCCGTTTGATCGCAAAGGAAGAAAGTATCGAAACACCCAGACCCGCGAGGACAGCCTCCTTGACGGCCTCGGAGCTTCCCATCTCGCAGATGACGTTGAAGTGAGAGAGGGTCGTGTGGAGTTGCTTTTCCAGACATTCCTCTATTAGTGCGCGTGTGCCAGACCCTTTTTCACGGATGATGAAAGGCGCCTTTGTGAGGTCTGCCGGTTTCACGGTTCTCTGCTGGGTCAAGGAATGCCCGGCGGGGACGGCGAGGACTAGGGTGTCCTTCCACAGGCGTCTACTGATGAGCCTTTTATTTTCCGGCTCCTTCCCGATAAAGCCCATTTCCGCCTGGTCATTTAGCACAGTCTGCAGCGTCTCATCGCTGTCATGCATGCGCACATGGACCTCGATCGCGGGATGTATTTCTTTCAGTCGGGCGAGAAGATGGGGAAGTATGTAGGTAGCCGGTGTGGTGCTTGCGGAGACATAGATGTGACCGGATTCCTCCTCTTTGAGCGCGAGAACACGCTCCTTGGCGTCCTCCCTCAGGCGTACGATACGCCTCGCATAGTTGTAGATTATCTGGCCTTCTGGAGTAAGGGTTGTGCCTGTTGCGCCGCGGTTCACCAATCTCGCTCCTGCCGCATCCTCGAGGTTCTGGACCTGTTTGGTGAGAGACGGCTGCGAAAGGTAAAGTTTCGCGGCGGCCCTGGTGAAGCTTCCCGCTTCAACCAGTGCTACGAGGATTTCCAATTGCTGTATGGTGATGTTCTTGAATTTGTCTTTGCCCATAGAAAAAAACTATCACAATTATGCACGCGATTAAAGAACTAAACTCGTAAATATCCATACACAAAGCATTGACGCTTACATTTGATTGCTGTAATATGCCCGCATGGACGCGAAGAAAGATATTCGCCTTACCGAAACAGTGCACGGGGCGGGTTGAGCCTGCAAGATCGGTCCGGGCGACCTGAGTGAAGCATTGCGAGATTTGCCGCTGATTACCGATCCGAACCTGATCGTCGGAATGGAGCATGCGGAGGACGCAGGGGTGTATAAACTCCGCGACGACCTCGCCGTGATCCAGACGGTTGACTTCTTCACGCCCATCGTTGATGATCCATACACGTTCGGACAAATCGCGGTCACGAATGCGTTGAGCGACGTCTATGCCATGGGTGGAAGGCCTCTCACCGCAGTCAATATTGTCTGCTTCCCTGCGAAGACGATGGACATGTCGATATTGAAGGGAATACTGCGTGGAGGGCTGGACAAGATGCGTGAGGCCGGCGTTCTTCTCATCGGCGGGCACAGTGTGGAGGATGAAGAGCCTAAATACGGTCTCTCAGTGATCGGCGTGATCCATCCCGACAGGGTACTCTTGAACAGAGGCAGCAGGGCGGGGGACGGGCTGATTCTCACCAAGCCTCTGGGTACGGGCATCGTCAGCACGGCCGTCAAGTTCGGGGAGGCCGGCGATGCGCTTGTCGCGAGGTCGACAGCGTGCATGACGACGCTTAATAAGAAGGCAGCGGAGCTCATGCTCGAGATGCCCGACATACATGCATGCACGGACGTCACGGGATTCGGATTCCTGGGCCACGCGTGCGAGATGATAGAAGACTCCGATGTGGGCATGCTCATTCACGCATCATCGATTCCCTACTTTCCCGGGGTGCGCGAACTCGTGGAAGAGGAGATTGTGCCTGGGGGGCTGGAGCGGAACCGCGAGTATCGTTCAAAACTCATCGACGCCGATCCATCCTGTCCGGACTGGCTGATAGATATCATGTTCGACCCGCAGACTGCGGGCGGCTTACTCATTTCTCTGCCGAAAGGGCAGGCGGGGACGTTAATCGCGAAAATGCATGAGAGCGGCATCGCCGAGGCGGCCATCGTCGGCGAAGTGGCATCTAATCCGAAAGGGAAGATCAGAGTTCTCTATCCGTAGTCATAGAGAAGTCCGGTAAAGCGACGCCTATGAAACGCATCGAGACCTTCCTCATTAAAGAAGAGACGCTGCACAATGTGCAGAAGCTCCGGACTATGGTGAAGAAGGATGACGCCGTTGCGATCCTCATGTTCGGCAGTCCTGACCCTGATGCAGTCGCCTCATGCATGGCCCTTCAGGAACTCCTGCGCCAGGCAACCGGCTTGACCAGATGTACGCTTGCGGCGACTGAGCCGGTCGTGCGTGAGCAGAATATCGAATTCATCCGGGCGATGAAGGTGGAGATCGAATTGCTCGTCAAGCTGGACATCCGTACGTTTAACGTGATTGCCATTGTGGATGCCCAGCCCACGTTCTTCGGCGAAGCCTTGAATGGAGCACAGCCGCAGATCGTCTTTGACCACCACCCATGCACAACGGTGTGGCATGCGGAGCTTGCCGACGTACGGGAAAATTACGGTGCGCTTTCGACGATGATGACGGAGTACCTCCTGGCTGCGAAGGTTAGAATCCCCAAGAAGCTTTACACGGCGCTTCTCTACGGGATCAAGGCGGACACGAACAATTTCGAGCGCGACGTTATACTCGAAGACATCAGCGCCTACTACTTAACCTTCTCCCGCGCCAACCGCCAGCTTATCCGCCGCATCGAGTTGAATCAAATCCCGGAGCGGTTCCTCAAGTACTTCGATATTGCGTTTCACAACAGGCACCGCTACCGTGACAGGATCCTCAGCTACCTGGGAAGGGTGGAAAGCGTCGACGTGTGTGTCCAACTGGCGGACTCCTACCTGCGCCTGGTCGGCATATCCTACGTCATCATTGCCGGCATCGTGAAAGAAAGACTCATGATTATCTTCAGGGGTGATGGATACCGCCAGGATTGCGGGGCTATTGCCCAGAAGGTCTTCGGCAATCTGGGCACTGCCGGCGGTCACAGGAGCGCGGCACGCGTCGAGATCCCTATTGAGACGGTCAAACAGATCGTCGGCAGCGAGCTCTCCCAGGAGACGATGGACCACTTTCTGATGACGCGCCTCCGCGGAAAGCGCGGCCCGACCAACCATGAAAAACCTCCCAGGCCGCCGGCTGTACCCGCCTGAAAAAAACAGCAACATCTTAAGCCAGTGATCGCGACACTTAATTATATCAGCAGCGAGGCGGCTAATTCTTTTTCGACAATAATGTCGTGAGAGCGGACAAGAAGAAGCAAATCATAAGCTACGGAAACGCAAGTATTATTAATCTGACAGCTTCAATTGATCGACATTTTTTGCCTTCCTGATTTCTCCTCCAATGTTTTGCCCTCTCTGTTGTCTCCCAGTAAGATCAATAGTCTAAGCCGGGCACACTGCTCTTGGCACACATTATGTAACATTAGATAATGGATAAGCACATGAGTGTTTGGAAAACGATTTTTTTGGTGAAAGATATGAAGAAGCTTAGAAATATAATCAAGTGCATTGCATTTGCGATCATGCTGGCAATGGTGTTTGCATTTCCAGTGAGTGCAGCACAGTTCGGATCATACAGCGGCGGCTTTCATGGCGGATACCATGGCTATGTCGGCTACTACGGCGGTTATTACGGGTGGCGTGGCCCGTATCATGGTTGGTGGCATTACGGTGGATGGTGGTATCCCTGGGCCGTGATAGTTCCTGTCTTGCCGGTCTATTACGAAACGATCTGGATAGGCGGTTATCCTTACTACTATGCGGACGGCGTTTACTATGCCCCGACCCCGAGGGGTTATATGGTTGTTGATCAGCCGGAAGGTGATGTCAGCAGGGCGGCACCGACGCAGGCGGCATCGGCCTCGGGCGGCCAGATGTTCGTATATCCTCGCAACGGCCAGAGCGAGAAGCAACTTGCGGATGATCGCTACCAGTGTCACCGCTGGGCCGTCGGTCAGACCGGTTACGATCCAACCAACTTGTCCGGCCCGCCGTCGTCTCGTGGACGAACTGATTATCAGCGCGCAATGGCCGCCTGTCTTGATGGTCGTGGATATACTGCAAGGTGACTCACGAACTTAAAACGGCTATAGGCCTTCAGCTAACATACCGGGCATGGTTAGCTGATAGTAAAGATAGTAGACAATCCGGAGAAATTTAGTCCTATTCTTCCTCATCGCCGGGAGGTCAGAAATGATCTCCCGGCACCTCCTCCGTAATATAAGTATCAGGCCATTCCGTTTACTTCAATTCCGCCTTTTTTTCGGGCGACACATACCAGAAAATGACTCGATAATGCGGCTCGCGCATAGGCGGATGCCCGGCATCAAAGCATATGTCTATATGGTCGACTGTTTCCGCACCCATCCTCAGATTCTTAAGATCGTTTTGCTCGCTAATCTTATTCAAGGGAATCATGTAGATGGTGCTCACTAAATTGCCCTTCCTGTCATACGCGTGAAAAGGCCCCGACGGTAGCATGGAAGGTTCTACATACAATGTACCAAGACCGGGGATGAAGTCAGGCATGGCAGCAATAGAACTAACTTTCATGTAACTGTTTCCTGGAGGGGCCATCTTGTTAACCATTTTCTCCACGCATATACCGTTCATCACAGCGGCAAAAAACACAACACTGCCGAGAAGAGTCGGCAGGAGCAAAAATCTTATTTTGGAAGGCACGAGTTTCATCGGCTTTTCCCTCCCCGACTTTAGACCTGATAGAGGCTTGTGCAATCTTTATGCAGATGCCTTTATGTCATTACACAGGAACTGAGCTGTTAATGCTATAGGGACATTCCTGATTCCATATTGCCATTTGTCTCACAAAAATTTGACACTTGAATTCAGGCAGGTATATGGCTCTTCCTCTCTACTTCTGTTGCCCGGAGAAATAATATTTCTTGAAGTCGAAAATAAGAACGTACCCTATGCGACGCAGTGCCCGACAAAAAAATGGCCTCCATTTCCGGAGGCCATTTTGTTCGACAATAATATTTTCGGACGATCAGTCTTCGGTGCTCGCCTTTGTCGTCGATTCGGGCTTCGCTGTTTCGGTTGTTGTCTCGGTCTTTGTCGTTTCTTCCTTCTTAGTCTCCGCAACGGGCGCCTTGCTTCCACCGTAGTCCGTTGCGTACCACCCGGAGCCCTTCAGGTGAAAAGACGTTGCGGACATCAGCTTCGTGACAGAACCCTTGCAGAACTTGCAGGTCTTCGTGACCGGATCGTTTATGTGCTGGAACAGCTCATACTGTCTTCCGCACTTCTTGCATTTATATTCATAAATCGGCATACAACCCCTCCACCAACGAAACTACTAATTAAAAATATCTCCTATCTTGTAGCGATTGCTGAAGCAATCAAAAATCAACCCCAGATCGGGAGTGATGCAGGGCTGAAGCAGGTCTCTCGTTATCGAATGGACCTTGTCTTCCTCCCGCTCCTTCTCCTCGTGCGATGCATCGAAATCGATCTCTCTCGCCTCGAATCGTATGATGTGCACAAGCTCATGCGCCGCAATGTACAGGAGAAGCGGATTCAACCTGACAAAAGAATGGCCCCTTTCAACGGCATCGAGGATCCTGTTGTCCTGCAGGCAGACCCTGTAAAAATAGGAATCGGCCCTGCCTTCCTGTTCCTGACACCGATCGAAGTGATATCTGCAAAGATGGGCAAATGCCCCTTCTTTAACTTCGTGTTTCTCAAGATGAGCGAGAGTCTTCACGTCGTACCGGTAGTTTTTCATCTTCTCGCGGTTAAGACGAAAATGCTGGCTGGCAAGAGCCTCCGCACGTTGAAACGCATTATTCGCCAGCGTTCTCTGAGTCGGATTGAAATGCATAACCAGGCCAACCCTTTAAATAATATCCCGCGAAATCTGGTTATAATATATGCATCGCCATGGGCTTGTCAATGCTCTTTTGACATGCAGAAATTGATCGGTAACTGGCGGGAATAAATGGCTTTCTAAGACTTTCTTCCCCTGCTATTCCTACCACATGTCATTCCCGCGAAAGCGGGAATCCAGACTATCCTGTCGTTTCGAAGGAAGGGGCACATTCGCTACGCTCAGTGTAAACCCTGCAACTGAGAAATCCTCGTCCCGGGCAAGGCGAGGGATCCGTCCAAATAAAGTTCAGGATTTCTCACTGCGTTCGAAATGACAATATGAGTTTTACAGCGGCCCTTTTTTCCGGGCATGATCCTTGAGGGATATTGTAATCACCCTGTCGATGAATTCGGTCTGGGTGATCCCCGATGCCGCGGCCTGGTGGAAAAGGACGGTGGAAGGCGTCATGCCGGGAAGTGTGTTCGGTTCGAGGACGGCGACCCTGCCGTCTTTTCTCACGAACATGTCGATTCTTGCATAACCGCGGAGGTCGAGCGCGGAGAATGTCGCAGCCGCAGTTTCTCTTATCTTCTGCAATGTGGCATCCGGCACCCTGGCCGGCGTCTTATTTTCCCCCTGACCGTAGAGGAACTTGTCTTCCAGGGAAAGTACGTCGTCCGTCGGAATGGTCTCTGACGGCGTCAGCGCCAATGGTTTTTCGTCTTCGATGACGCCGCACGTCACCTCGATGCCGTCGAGGAATTCCTCGATGAGCGCCGTGTTGTCCCAATGGAATGCATCCTCAACGGCGGCGGGTATCCCCTCCTTCGAAACGACCTTCTTTACCGCCGTGCTGCATCCCTCGCGTGTAGGCTTTATGACGCAGGGGAAACCGACATCTTTTTCAACGGCGGCGATGATCTCATTCTTCTTTGCCGCCTGCCACTCATCTTTGAAGACGGGCAATGTCTTCGGCACATCGATTCCGCTTGCCGCGAGTATCCTTCTGCAAACATATTTGTCCATGCCGAGCGCCGAGCCCAGGACGCCCGAACCGGTGTACGGGATATTCAGGAGCTCGAGGAGGCCTTGCAGGCAGCCGTCTTCACCATATTTTCCATGGAGGCCGATGTAAATGAAATCCATCCTGTCCTTCAGCGCCTCATAAGGGATGGGCTTCGCTTCCTCAGCTAGGTCCTCTTCGATATCCTTGGTGCTGTTTCGCATGAGAAGCTTTATCGGTATCTCCCAGAAGGCCGCCTTGCTGTCCATGAATACGGCGATGGGTTCGTACTTCTTCCGGTCGATCTTGTTGAAGATGTTTCTCCCGCTCTCCAGGGAAACCTCTTTCTCGGAGGATACGCCGCCCATTATGATTCCAACTCTGAGCTTGCCGCTTCCCGCGTCGTCTGCCGTCACCTGTTCTTCTCCGATCTCACCAGCCGATTGTCAGTGCAACGTATGGTCCCTGGAACGTGGTCTCAGTTGTGATGTCGCTGAGGCCGTCGGCTTTGAATTTTACATATTTGTATCCGCCGCGTATGTCTATAAACGGGAAGGGCGTCACACCTATGTCGGCGAGGCCCTCGTAAACGTAGTTTCCCGAATAGCCCATGCCCGCCGCCTTCACGCGAGCATCGAGGATATTGGCGAGTATCCCGAGATTGGCGCCGAGCCCGACCATTGGCATGTAGAGCCGAAATGTCTGCGTCGTGTCCCCGTTTGCCGCGTTATTCAATTTCGTCTGACCTTCGATATACTTTACCTTCCCGATGGCCCCTATGGCAAAACCCGCGAGGACGTTCTTCAGACTTACTACGTCATACATGTAGTCGACATCGATCATCCGGTAATTGAAATCTCCGTAGACATTGCCGCTGTATGACTTGCCGCCGAAGTTTATGGGGGTCGTAACACTGCCTGTCCCGTTATATCCGACTTCGGTATACATGGCGCTGAAATGATGCCTTCCGTAACCGGCAAAGGCCTCGACAGACGGCGCAAGTTTGTTGGAGAAACCGAAGGTATCCTTGAGGTCAAACTCCGTACCCTGTACGCCGTTTCCATCGAATCTAAGATTCGATTTCAAATCGGGGAACCAGAAGTAGCCCCGCACTCCGAATTCCAGGGCGTGCGCCGGAGCCGCGAGACCGGCCATCAGCAGGAAGCCGGCGAAAAGACAGGCGATCGATAGAATGATTTTTTTCATGGTGTTCACCTCATTGTCTTTCAGTAGCCTTGCGTGCAAAGTTTGATTTGCGAAACCGGATACATGAAAACTATAGAGGCATTTTATTTTCTTGTAAAGTCATTTCCCGGAAGATTTGGAAAAGGCAACTACAGCGGCCCTTTCTTCTCCTGATGAATCTTTATCGCGTTCTCTATCAGTCTCGATATTATCATCGTAGGAAGCATCCCCATCGATGCCGCCTGTTCGAAGAAAAACGAGGAAGGCGCCATGCCCGATGAAGAATTAGGGTCTGTGATCAGTATCCGTCCGTCCTTCGTGAGAAAGCCGTCGATGCGGCCGTAGGACCTGAAGCCCAGGGCAAGGTAGGCCTTGAGTACCTCTGCCTTGATCTTTTCCACGATGTCCTTCGGAATATTCTTGGGCGGCGTGAATTTTCTGCACCGCCCGGGCATGTACTTGTCGTCGTAAGTATAGTATTCGCTCTGCGGGTATATCTCCGTGAGATCGAGCGGCTTAGCAACGCCGTCTTCTTCAAGAACGATGCAGGAAAATTCTATCCCGTCGATATACTCTTCCACAAGGACGGAGTTGTCATACTGAAGGGCGGCGTCTATCCCTGCGGCGAGCGACGCCTCGTCTTTGACTCCCGTCACGCCGATGCTCGATCCTTCCCGCGAGGGCTTCGTGAAGACCGGGAACTTGAAATGCTCCTTGATCCTTTTTATCACCGCTTCTCTATCCGTCTCCCAATCGCACGCATCGACGAGGGTGCTCTCCGGCACCCGCAGTCCCTCGTACTTGAGCAGCTTCTGCTGCATGTGCTTGTCCATGCCGAGTGCAGACGCCAGAATGCCCGGCCCGGTGTACGGAATCCCGAGCAGCTCCAGAAGTCCCTGGATGCATCCGTCATCCCCGTATTTTCCGTGGAGCGATATGAAGGCGAAGTCGATCTCCTTCTTCAAATCCTCGTAGGCCATCCGCCGCGCCTCTTTCGGGAGACGCTCCGCTATGTCTACAGTGGTGTTCTGAGAGACGAGCTGCCACGTTATTGCCCACAGGCGTCCGTGCTCGTCCATGAATATCGGCTTTCCCTCGAAGAATTCCGGGTCGAGGTTATCGAAGACGTTCCTGCCGCTGTTGAGCGAGACCTCCCGCTCCGATGACATGCCGCCCGATATGATGCCGACTCTTAACTTTTTCATACGATCAAAAATCCCAGAAGAAGGTGACGCCGCTGTTGGGGAAGATCCATTCATCGTCGCTGATCGTAAGCCTGATTGATTTTCCCTTTGTCCTCACGACTTCCGGATAGGGCTGCCTCCCCGCGAAGTAGCTCACTTCCTTTACATACTTGAATTTCATGCCTTCATAGCTGAATGAGATGTCGAGGCCCCGCGTCGGATAAACGATGTAGACGGAGAATGTGTTGCTCTCCTTCGATTTTTTTGAGACGATCTCGATCTCGACCTTGGCGAGCTTGTGGAGCTTCTTCTTCAGCCTGTCGTCGCCGCACCAGACCTCGTAGCCTCGCTCGGTATTTTCCGTCCTGATGATGGGAACATCTTCATTGTCGATCCGTACGCCCGCGACTTTGAAGTCCTTCTCAGTTACCGGATCGCCGTCCCTGCTCAGAAGCCACCGGTACTCGCACCTCTTGTCGTTGAAGAAGGCCGCCAATTGCTCGTCGTTGAGCGCGCAGCCAATCATAAAGATGTGATTCCGGAGAGCCTTCACGTATTCGACGTGTGTCGTGACTTTGAAGTAATCCTTTGCCCTCTCGTCCGCCTTCCGCTCTTCCTTCGAGAACTCGTTTACCGAGATGTCATACCTGAAATTGCTCCTCAGTTCCAGTTGCCTGTCTTCCTTCCCGAAGAGGGTCTCGAACATCTCGTAGTAGATCGCATCGCCCAGCTCCTCGTTGCGTGCGCGTGTCTGAAAGCATTGGCGGATGATGTTGTCAATCCTGGCGATGGACTTCTCTTCGTCCGGGATGAATATCCTCCTCAGTCTGGGCTCAACGGAATCCGTCTTCCCCTTGTGGAGGAAGATGCGCGGGGCCCTCTTGCCGAGCGCACAGAGTATCTCATAGCTGATCGTCTTTTCCCTCGCCGCGATTTCATCGGCGGATATGTATTCGTAGCCCTGGCTTCCCATCAGCACTACCTCATCGCCGATCTGGCAATCGTCGATGCCGCTCACGTCTATCGTGCACATGTCCATGGAGATATTGCCCACGATGGGCACGCGCTTTTCCCTTACGATGGCCTCGCCCTGATTGGAGAGTATCCTTCCGTATCCGTCGCCGTAACCCACCGGTACCGTCGCTATCCTCGTCGGCTTATCCGTCACGTAGGTGCGGCCGTAGCCGATGCTGTATCCCTTGGGGAATTCCTTGACGAGGACCACCCTTGTCTTGAAGGTCATGACGGGCGCCAGGTTGGCCTTCGTTCTCGTTTCCGGTCCGGGATAGACTCCGTAGGACATGAGACCGGGCCGCACCATGTCCAGGTGAAACGCGGGGTAGTTGAGAATCGCGCCGCTGTTAGCCATATGCCTGACGGGGATCTCTATCTTGTGTTCCTGCAGCTTATCCAGAAGCTCCCTGAAGAGCCTCCACTGCATGAGGTTATATGCATCCATCGTTTCGCTCGTCGAGAGGTGCGTGAATATTCCTTCGACGGAGACGTTGGGAAGATCCAAGACTTCTCCGATCATCTTGAAGGCCTCGCTGTGCATCGTTCCGCCTCTTCCCATGCCCGTGTCCACCTCTATGTGGATCGGTTTCTTTATGTCCGCTTTCTTGCATATCTTCTGCAGCTCGCGCGCGAAGTTGAGGTCGGAGACGGAAGGCATCAGGTTGTATTTGATGATCTCTTCGATCTCGGAGCCGGGGGAGGGACTGAGGATGAGGATGGGGCTTACGATGCCGCTCACGCGGAGCTGCACGCCCTCATCAGCGTTGGCGACACCGAGGATGGAGGCGCCGTTCTTGAGTGCGACGTTGGATATCTCGATTGCGCCGTGGCCGTAGGCATCGGCCTTGACGACCTGCATGATCCTCACACCGGGGCCGACTACCCGCTTCATCTCATCCCAGTTCTTCGTGAAGTTGTCGAGGTCGACCTCGACCCAGCTTCTATATTTCGGATCGTCTTTTGGCGCCATTATCGCTCATAAAATTATCCCCCTCTGGGGGGTATTCACAGTACGCCTGTCATTTCGAAGGAGCGCAGCGACTGAGAAATCTTTATCTGACCCCTGATCCCTGTCCCTTGTTATCTACTTCCTCGTCATCGTGAATACGCCGTCCCACGCGCCCTCGGGTGGGTGCTTTTTCAGTTCCTCGCATCTGTCAATGTATAACTTCGCTGGCGCATCGTCTGGCCGCACCTCGAGAACCTTTCGGAATGACGCAATCGCCCCATCCCACTGGCGCTGCCTGTACTTTGCCAGGCCCTCTTCGAAAGGACTGGCGGCCTTCTGCCAGGCCTCTGCATCTTTCCTGTCACCCACGAGCTCGTATATCTTCACGGGAAGCTTCTTCCCCTTCACCCTGACGGAGTCAAGCTCACGGCAGTAAAGGGTGTCCTTGACGGCTGCGTACGTGTATTCACTGATGACGATGTTCGTCCCGTATTCCTTGTTGATCCCCTCCAGACGCGAACCCAAGTTCACCATGTCGCCCATGACTGTGTAGTCGAAGCGCATGTCGGAGCCCATGTTGCCGACGACCATGTCGCCGCTGTTGATGCCTATGCCGATGTTGAGAGGCGGTTTCCCTTCTTCCTTCCACTTCGCCTGGAGGCGTTTCAACTCCTCCATCATGCCCAGCGCGGTCCTGCACGCGCGCAGGGCATGGTCGGGCTGATCGAGCGGTGCGCCGTACACGGCCATGATGGCATCGCCCATGTATTTGTCGAGGAGGCCGTCGTACTTGAATACCTGATTGGTCATTGCCGTGAGGTATTCGTTTAAAAGCCGGACGAGGTCCTCAGGCGTCAGGCTCTCCGATATGGTCGTAAAGCCGCGGATGTCGGAAAACAAAACGGTCAGGTCCTTCTTGTCGCCGCCCAGCTTGAGCTTCGTCGGGTCTTTCAGCATCTCGTTGATGACAGATGCAGTGAGATAGTACTGGAATGCGCCGCGTATTTTTTTCTTTTCCCTCTCCTCCGTGATGTAGCGGTAGACGGTGATGGCGAGATAAATGAGCACCATCGTGAAGACTGGATAGACCACGTTCAGCCAGAGATTATAGCGGGAAAAAATGAAGGCATTGACGATCACGAAGGCCGCGACAACGGCCAGTGCCAGGAACATTCCCCGAACTGCGCTGACACGCGGAACGACGATGCCTATGATGAGGCCGAAGACGATGATCAGACATATATCGAGAAGAGCCGTGCCCGAGGAGCGGTGGAGATAATTGCCGTGCAGTATATTGTCTATTGCCGTTGCATGTATCTCGACTCCCGGATAGGCGCTGCTGAACGGAGTTACACGGAGGTCATATATGCCGATTGCCGTCGCGCCCACGATTACGATTCTGTCTTTGAATGTGTCCGGGGGCAGCTTGCCCTTGATTATATCCGCAGCCGAATAGTGCTGGAACGTACGCCCCGGTCCGTAATAATTGACGAGCATCCGTCCCGTCTCGTCCGTGGGGATGGTTATATCTCCTATCTTGATCCCCTCGATGCCGAATTTGGCCATGTTAAGAGATATCTGGGGCCAGTCCAGATACTGTACAAGCAGTGACAGGGACAGGGGCAGATAGTAATTGTCCTCGAACTTGATGGCGAGCGGCGACCACCTGATCGTACCGTCGCTGTCCGGGAAGGCGTTGAAGTAACCGCTGTTCTCCGCGGAGTCGGAGAGCAGTTTGAGATTTGTCTCTGCCGCATAGGCCGTGACGTTTGCCAGGGCCGCGTCATCACTCGTCTCGCCCTGGATCATCTGGTACCTGGAGTTCTCGATATTCTGCGCCTCCTCCTCCATCTCCTTCGTGCTGATGTGCTCCGCTTCTTTCCGCGATTTGAAAAAGAAATAACCGAGGGTGACATTCTTCGCGCGCTTTATCGACTTGGCCAGAGCCGCGTCCGTGTCCGCAGCCGCTTTCTTCTTATCAAGAAGTCCCTGCAGCCGCTTGTCCTTTATCCCCATCTTCTTCATTTCTTTTGAGAGGTCGGCTACGGTACCCAGACTGGAATTCTGATCGGGCTCGGAAAAAACAATATCGAAGCCCACTGCCTTCGCACCATATCCCTTCAGCTTG
>DATJBN010000125.1:0-4145 GCA_035515335.1 Syntrophales bacterium
ATTGCCCTCGTTACAAACCCGGACATGTCCTTCATAGAGCTTCTTAGGGAGATAATAGGACAGCTTACCGGCACCAAGTGCGAGGAGAGAAGAAAAATCGACCTCCTTGAGAAATTCAACAAGATCTTGTTCGACACGATCGACTCAGGGAAGAAGGTACTTATATTCATCGATGAGGCTAATGCAATGAGCCCCACCAATCTTGAAAGTTTAAGATTGCTCACGAATATGCAGGACGACCAGAGGAACCTTTTTACCATCGTACTCGCAGGGCAGCTCGAACTTGCCCGCAGGCTCGAGCATCCGAAACGCAAGAACCTCTTTCAGAGAATAGGCACGCTATGCAGGATCGACAAGATTGAATCTGAAAATCTCCTGAAGGGTTATGTTGAAACACGTCTGAGGCTTGCCGGCGGGACGAAGTCGGTCTTCGCAGACGATGCTTTCGGTTTCCTGTGGGAGTATTCCGAGCACGGGGTGCCCCGTTTGATAAACAAGATGTGCAAACTATCGCTAAAGGCAGGGGAAACAAATGAGTTTGCAGAGATTTCGGGGGAGGTTGTCCGTCAGATAGGTGAGCGTTTCCGGCACCTGGCTGGTCCTGCGATCCCTAAACGAAAGCCCAGAAAGAGACCTGACGGCGATGCCCTCTCGGCATCAATGGATAAAGGGACGGAGGTTACGGGTGGTAACGGCGATCTTTCTGCAGAGGCATTCACGGAGAGGCGACGCTCCCATGATGCTGCAGAGACCAGAGCGGTGGAGCCGGGAGCGGACAGGAAAGCTGGTGCAGATACTGCCGCACAGGTCATTGAAACAGGTGCGGCCAAAAAAGACATCTCTGTGGAAATGGAGATAAACGGCTTCAAGGTCGCAGTCAATATTCCTCACCACATAGCGAAACAGGCTCAATCGTCATCGCACGAACACAGGATGAAGGTGGCAGGGACTCTCGCAGCACAGATTATGAAAAAATATGAAGAGCTGGCAGCAACAGCGGCTGATCCCATATCCCTGTGGAGTGATATTCGGGAGTTTGTCGCAAACCAACTCAAGTAAGGCGAGCTTTGATTTGAGAGGCCCCGTTTAAAAGAGGCGGCCGCCATTGAACATGAGTTGAATCTTTGAATCACCCGTGGTGACCGGTATCGCAGATGAAGAAGAATGATGAAGCAAGAGAATGGTTCATGGAAGGATGCAGATGCGACCTCCTCGAACCGAAGTCCGACAAGGCAATAGAGGCATACAAGAAGAGTATCATCCTCGACCCGCGGTTCACGGACGCCTATGTCAATCTGGGATTCATCTACCTCCAGAGAGAAGATTATGATTGGGCACTGATATGTCTGGAGAGGGTTACGAAACTGGAACCCAACAACCCGGAGGCTTACAACAACCTCGGCTACGTCTATGAGAGAATGGGAAGACTGGGACGGGCCCGGCAGATGTATGAGCGGGCGCTGATGCTCAACACGGGCAATACCGAGGCAATGTTGAATATAGGACATGTCTTTGAACTGGAAGGAGACTACCACGGCGCTGTCTCCCAGTACAGAAAGGCCATCGAAGCCGATCCTGACGCCGTGACACCCCGTTTCTTTCTGGCGCTTCTCTACGATCGTCACGACATGTTCGATGAAGCGCTTAAAGAATACGAAGGTGTGCTGGAAAGGGATCCATTCCATGTGAAGGTTCTCTTTAACCTGGGTACCTTGCATGTCCAGTTGGGAGACTATGGTAAGGGCATAGGGTGTTTTAAGAAGGTGCTCGCCAGCGACGAGAATAACGCCGAGGCATGGAATAATCTGGGGTCTGTCTATGAAATAATGGGGCAATACAAGGACGCGATTGCAGCTTACCAGAAATCACTAGCGCTGAATCCCTACCAGGAGGAAGCTAACCTTAACCTTGCCCAGATGGAGTATGAGGACTATCTTTCAAGTCCGGACAGCGGGAAGAAGGAAGAGATCGTCCGGCGTCTCTATTTTGCCCTCTCCATAAGCCCGCAAAAGACAAGGGTCAAGGACCTTCTCAACGAACTGACAAAAAATTCATAGCCGCACCTGCGGTCATGAGACGGTTATTTCTTCATCCGTCAAGTAGCACGCGGGATCAGGCGCCCAAACGTCGCCGGTTATGGCTTCCGCCCTGGCCCGGAAATTCCCAGCGCATATATCGAGCCAGCGGCAGGTGCTGCATCTGCCTTTTACGAATCTCTTCCTGTCCTTGAGCCTCTTCATCAGTTCGTTTGACGTATCCGTCCATATCTCGCTGAAGGGACGGGTTCTTATATTGCCGAACGAAACGCCTCTCCAGAATTGATCGGCATGCACCTCGCCGTCCCAGCTCACGCAGCCGATGCCGCTCCCGGAACTGTTTCCTTCGTTTATCGAAAGAAGCGACAGGGCGTCAGCCGCCCGTTTGGAGTTTCTCTTCACGAGGCGCATATAGACGTAGGGCCCGTCAGCATGGTTGTCCACCGTTAGTATCTCCTTGGGCTTTCCGCGGCCAAACATTTCCGTGGTCTTATCCATGATCATATCGAGCACCAGCCTTTTTTCGCCATGGGTGAGGTCTTGCTCGATGAGGCTCGATCCGCGACCCGTGTAGACGAGGTGATAAAAGCAGACGCGGGGAATGTCCTCTCTTTCTATCAGGTCGAAGATCTCGGGGATGTCGGGAAAATTCTTCCTGTTCATCGTGACGCGGATTCCGACTTTGATTCCCAGATCACGGCATATTCTGATCCCTTTCAGGGTTAGGGCAAAGGCTCCTTTCCGACCCCTGAACGCGTCATGCGTCTTTTCCATCCCATCCAGGCTCACGCCGACGTAGGCAATGCCGATTTTCTTGATAACGCGCGCCAGGTCTTGTGTAATCAGGGTACCGTTCGTTGATATGACAGCCCTCATGCCCTTCTTCGTTGCGAACTCTGCAAGTTCGGGCAGGTCCTCCCTGATGAGCGGCTCGCCGCCGGAAAAAAGGATGACCGGCGATCCGAATGCCGCAAGGTCGGATATCAACTTTTTGCCCTCTTCCGTGGTCAGTTCATTGGCATATGCTATGTTCCTGGAGCTTGAGTAGCAATGGATGCAGTTGAGATTGCACCTTCTTGTCATGTTCCAGACGACGACAGGGCGTTTATGAGTTTCCGTTCCATAACGCAATGCGTCCATCGTTTCAGTAGTGTCACAACACAGCCTGGAGATACTGATCATATATTTTCCTTAAGCCTTGTTTCGAGCCTTCCTGAGATGGACTGTCAGCCATTTGTTAGAGGGAAATGTCCACAGGTTAAACGTCGAACCGGGAGGCTTTATTTTTGAGTTTGTGTGAATTTTAGTCTATAGGCGGTATAGTTGCAAGGCTTAATAAGCGGCATGTCACTACGCTTCTCCTGGCGCGTGTTCGCGGCGAAATTGTGCAGAGGAGGAGCTTGAAAAAATCTAAAGGTGGATGTTGATTTCCCGTTTCTCTGCGCGTCTCTCCGAGAAGAGTACCTGTTCGTCAAGCAACGCCCAGGCGCGCTCCTTGTTGAAACCCGAGATGTTCCCGCCATTGATCGCGATTACGCCCTCGTCCCTCAAATCCCATATGACCTGCTGAATCTCTACGGGCTCTTTCCTCGTATATCTCGCGAGTTCATCTAGCGGGTCTTGGTTATCCGGCAGAGGCCACTTCATCAGAAAATAGATAACGGCAATCAATCTCATCCATGACTGGGTAAGTTCGCCCAGGGCATTGCCCGTCTCCCTGATCCTGTTTGAAAATTCCTTGAGCATGAAGAGAGACACATCCCCGCTTTCCCGAAGCAGGTTGCGGAAGGTGTCCCCATCAATAACTGCAATGTTGCTGTCTTCCGTGGCCTGCACCGAAGCGGTCCGCGGCGCCTCGATCAGTGCTGCCATTTCACCGAAGTACTCTCCCGGCCCCATCTCAGCGAGGGCCTTTTTTATCTGACCGGATATCTTTTCTACGCGCACGTTTCCCATAAGGACGTAGTACATCTCCTCCCCTGTGTCTCCTTGCCTGAAGACATATGTGTCCTTCGGGTACATGTGCCCGAACTTCCTGAAGAGGCGCTCCTCGACCTTCATGATTTGCTTTCTGGGGCGAAGGAAGGCCCTTTCAAGGAGAATGAGATT
>DATJBN010000126.1:0-4092 GCA_035515335.1 Syntrophales bacterium
GAGAATTTTTTGCCTTTTCATTTCTCTCTCCTTTCTAGTCGTTTTCCTAAACTTATTGATCTTTTCAGCCTGCCACACAGACGGGCAGGCTGCCGTTAAAGACTTGCAAAATGCTTCGGAAGCCCTAAGGCACTGCTATCGACACGTAGTACGACTGATCATCACGGCTCAAAAGAAAAACCACATTTTCATTCGACTTGACCTGCCCCATTGCCTTTTTAAAATCATTTAAATCCTTTATGACTTTCTTATTCACTTCCCTGATCACATCGCCGGGCTCTATCCCTGCATCATCGGCGAGGCTGTCCGTCTCCACCCGGACAACTACAACCCCAGTCTTTGCAGTTATATCGAACTGTTTCCTCCATTCAGGTTTTATATTGTCGGCTGTAAAGCCAAAGACGTTTTTTGTCTTGCCTGCCTGTAAGGCCAGACGCTGCTCTGTCATTTCCACAATCGTCACCTTAACATCCTGCTCTTTCCCCTGCCTCATCAGCTTGACATCGACGGTCTTCCCCACGGGAGTTTCTGCCACGATCCAGGGAAGATCATTCGAGGACTTGACGGCTTTGCCGCCAAAGGCAAGGATGACGTCTCCCTGTTTGATGCCGGCTTTTTCGGCGGGACTGCCCTTGACAACGTCGGCGACTATGGCTCCCCTCGCTTCTTTCAGTCCGAAGGACGGCGCAAGTTCAGGCGTCACCGTCTGAATCGTGACCCCCAGCCAGCCCCTCACTACCCTGCCTTTTTCCCGGAGCTGGGCGACAACGCCTTTTGCGGTGCTGCTCGGAATGGCAAACCCGATGCCCTGACCGGCGGCAACGATGGCGGTATTGATGCCGATGACCTCGCCTTTCAGATTTACCAGCGGTCCCCCGCTGTTTCCCGGGTTGATAGGGGCGTCGGTTTGGAGGAAATTGTCGTATGGTCCGGAACCAATGACTCGACCGGAGGCGCTGATGATGCCCTGCGTAACCGTATGTTCCAGCCCGAAGGGGTTCCCGATGGCGAGCACCCAGTCACCTACCTGCATAAGGTCTGAGTTGCCGAGGGTAAGTGTCGGGAGGTCCTTGAAGATGGATGATATTTTAATCAGCGCCAGATCTGTCTTGGGATCCCTGCCTATCACTTTCGCGGTGTATTCCCTGCCGTCCGTGAGCTTAACCTTGATCTCTCCTGTCCCGGAGACAACGTGGTTGTTCGTGATGATGTGCCCGTCTTTGTCCACGATGATGCCCGAGCCGAGGCTGCGTTGTTTCATTTCCCTGTCCGGCATGTCGCCGAAGAAGTCCCCGAATGGCCCACCGCGGGGTCCGAAGAACTGCCTGAAAGGATTACCCGGTACCTTGACGGTTGTTGTTGTGCTGATGTTTACAACGGCGGGCGTGACCTTCTTGGCAAGCTCCGCAAAGGACTGGGGAAAGCCGATCGCCTCCGTGCGCCCTTTGTCATTGAGACAGGCCGCGACGAAGACAATTAAAGCGAGCGCAAGAATGAACGAACCCTTACTAATATCAAAAGCACCGATTTTTCGTCCCATGACACCCTCCTCAAAAAATATGTTGCAAGATGGAAAATTTACTGAGCCAAAATACTCTTTTAACTTACTATAAACCGGCGGCTTTGCCAGCCGGTGCAATGACGTTAAAATAACAGCATAATGGTAGTCGCAAGCTACTATGAATAGAGGGATGTAAGAAATGACCTCAGGTTCGTTTTCTTGCTCTTTATGCCAAATTTGGAACGAAGGTTCTTCCTGTGGAAGTCCACGGCCGTGGTGGAAATATTGAGAAGCTTGGTTATCTCCTTGGTCGTCTTTCCTTCTTTAACAAGCGTGGCCACCTCGATTTCCCTGGGTGTCAGGCTGAGGTACGCCGAGGACAGATTCCGCAGGAAGGGCGATACGATATCATTCAGATGGGCCTCGATGATCTCTATGTGAAGCCGCTGACTGCTGTCCAGCCTCGGGCTCTTCAATTTTTCCAGGTAGGGGAGAACAAGCTTTTTAACATTAGCCAGCACCTGTTCTTCCAAGGTGGCCTTATCTTCTTCCCTGTGCTTCAGGAGGACCTTCAAAGCCGTGTTGGCTTCTTCAAGACTCTGCGATTTCAATTGCAGTTCCTGTTCCCTCTTCTTCAGGACTTCTTCGGCCATTTTCAGCTCGGTAATGTCAAGGAAAGACATGACCACTCTCTTGGTTGAAGGTATGGCCGCCACATTTGCCAGCACATTCAGGACCCCGCTGCGATTATTGGCAATACGGAATTCATAGCCGTCAGACGGCGTCCGGGAGTGTTTCCCCACTGCGCGCGAAAGAAGCTTCACCTTGGATATATCATCTTCAAGCACAAATTCCGTCCATTTCTTCTTCCCCTCAATCTCCGCCCTGGAAAATCCTGTCAGTCTCTCAAACTGCCGGTTCGCCAATACTATCGTCGCATCTTCCTCGACAATTACCGTCGCCGTACCCGTGTTCTCAAATATCGTCCGGTACCTGACCTCCGATTCCTTCAGCGCATGCTCCGCGCGCTCACGCTCCCGCCGCTCTTCAACCTCGTGCAGGGCTCGCGATACCGCCGGCTCCAGACGCGATAACCTGTTCTTCAATACATAGTCCGTTGCACCCTCCTTGAGAAGATCAATCGCCATCTCCTCCCCAAGGGCCCCGGAAACAAAGATGAACGGCACATCAGGACACTTCTCCCTCGCGATCTTCAGCGCAGCAAGACCGTCAAACGAGGGCAAAGAATAATCGGAAAGAATAATATCCGGGGAAAAATCCGCAATCGCGTTGACAAACGATGCCTTTGTGGCGACACGCTTTGAAACAAAAGTCATGCCTGCGTCCGCAAGCTCTTCTACCATCAACTCCGCATCCGTCGGGACATCTTCAAGGATTAATGCTTTCAATTTCTCGGACATGGTCTAGGCCTCCAAACTCTCCCACAATAATGTTAAGATATTTCCGCAATTGAGATCCATCATAACATTCATGCAAGGCATCTCTTGCAACCCGCCAACCTTATAAAGCTATGAGTCCGCATAGGGCGTTATATTCATTGATACCCAGTATGTTCCGAGTTCGGCAACAAAACGCGAGAACGCCGCCGCCTGCGTGGGCTTTACAATATAGCTGTTCGCCCCGCGCCTATAGCTTTCGGCCCTGTCCCGCGCTTCATCGGAGGAGGTAAATACGACAACGGGAATGTGCCTTGTATGTTCGTCGGACTTGATGCGTTTCAGTATCTCCAGCCCACTGACCTTGGGTAATTTCAAATCGAGTAGGATCAGTTTGGGGAGATGGGCATCCGCCTTCGCGAGACACCCGTCGGGCCCGAACAAATAATCGATAGCTTCCGCGCCGTCGCTTATCGCTTTAACCCTGTTGGAGATATCCTGCTTGCCGAGGGTCTCCAATATCATCTCAGCATCGTGAGGATTATCTTCAACGAGAAGAATATCAATATCGCCCATGAAAAAAGTCACTCCTTCATGTTCAATGCGAAATAAAAGCAGGCCCCTTCATCGACCTTCCCCTCCGCCCATACACGCCCGCCGTGCCTGTGTATGATACGCTGGACGATTGCCAGGCCGACGCCGGTACCCTCGAACTGGTCCGTGCTGTGAAGTCTCTGAAAGACGCCGAAGAGTTTATCATAATAGGCCGTGTCAAAGCCTGCGCCGTTATCTTTTACATAATACACCCTTTCATCTCCATCGGCGTAACCCCCCACAACGATCTCGGCGGCATCTTTGTATTTTGTGAATTTCATGGCGTTCCCAAGGAGGTTTATCAACACCTGCTTGATGAGGGCTCTGTCTCCGTAGCAAGGAGGTATGCTTTCCATTGTATACTTTATCTTCCTCTCCGGGTCGCTCTCCTGCACTTCTTTCCATGCATCCTTCATGAGGATGTCCATGTCCAAAAGCTCCAAAGACATATGCTTCCTCCCCAGGCGGGAGAAGGTCAAGAGGTCGTCGATGAGCCGGCCCATCAGATGCACACTTGATCTGATCACGTTAAATTTATCGAGGGTGTCCTGGTCAAACCTATCACCCTGCTTCTTGAGGATCAGGCGGGCATAACCGTCG
>DATJBN010000127.1:0-3173 GCA_035515335.1 Syntrophales bacterium
GGGATGGAGCTGCGGAATGCCTTCGAAGCATACAAGGAGGAGGTTCGCAGCCGGCTACGCATGGAGGAAGCCATGCGCGAAAGCGAAGAGAAATATCGTACTATCCTGAACACGATTCAGGAAGGGTATTATGAGGTGGACCTGAGAGGCAACATGACATTTTTCAATGATTCTCTATGCAGGATTCTGGGCTACACGCGCGACGAATTGACGGGCATGAACAATCGGCAATACATGAGCGCCGATGCCGCAAGGCACGTCTACAACTTCTTTCTTAACGTGTTCAGGACTGGGGAGCCGGCAACCGCCTTTGACTGGGAGGTCATCGCCAAGGACGGCGCGCACAAAACCGTCGAAGCATCCGTCGCCCTCATCCGCAACGCCGAAGGCGAACCCGTGGGTTTTCGGGGCGTGGTGCGCGACATCACGGAGCGCAGGCAGGCGGAGGAACAGGCCAAACAGCAGCAGCAGCAGTTGATGCAGGCCGGGAAGATGGTCGCCCTGGGCGTCCTGGCCTCGGGCATGGCCCACGAGATCAACAACCCCAACAACTTTATCATGCTGAACGCACCCATCCTGAGGGAAGCATGGGACAGGGCACTGCCGATCCTGGAGGAATATTATAGGGAGAATGGCGATTTCATCATAGGCGGCATGAACTATTCAGAGATGCGTGTGAATGCACCGACGCTATTTTCCGGAATCCTTGACGGAGCGACGCGCATCAAACAGATTGTCGACGACCTGAAGAATTATGTTCGTCGAGATGATCTGGACTTAACTCAGTCTCTCGATGTCAATGCCGTGCTCAAGTCTTCCCTTTCCCTTGTCTCTCATCTGATTGGTAAATCGACGGAAAATTTCTCGATCAATTATGGAGAGGATATTCCTCCCATCGTCGGCAACTTTCAGAAGCTTGAACAGGTTGTCATCAATATCATTCAAAATGCCTGCCAGGCCCTCCCGGACAGGAGTCGTGGCATCTTCGTATCCACATCGTACGACAAGGAAATGCGTGCCGTAATGCTTAGGGTCCGGGATCAGGGAATAGGAATCACTGCGGAAAAGCTTCCGCATATAACAGACACCTTTTTCACGACCAAGCAGCACTCCGGGGGCATAGGACTAGGCTTGTCCATCTCGAAGAAGATCGTCGAGGAGCATGGCGGCAAGCTCGTGTTTACCTCGGAAGTGGATAAAGGAACAATTGTTGATATTCTTGTCCCCATAAATCGGGACGCTAATACTTTTGTGGAGAATACGTCATGACCCCGTCTGTTAGTCCTTATTTCCCGGTGTTGTTGGTAGACGATGAGCTGCAGGCGCTGAACAGCTTTGAGATGGCGCTTCGATCTGCCGGTCTGAATAATTTTATCCGCTGTCAGGACAGTCGTGATGTCATGCCTGTAATTTCCAAGGCTGATGTTGAAGTCGTGCTCCTTGACCTTATGATGCCTCACTTGTCCGGGGAAAGAATACTTGCCATGATATCCAGCGATCATCCTGGCGTTCCTGTCATCGTCGTCACGGGAGCAAACGATGTGGATACGGCTGTCGAGTGCATGAAAGCGGGCGCGTTTGATTACATTGTCAAACCTGTTGAGAAGAGCCGGCTCGTGGCGAGTGTAAAGAGAGCGATAGAAATCAGGGAACTGCAAAGGGAAAATAGCCGCTTGAAGCGCCGTGTGTTTTCCGACGCCCTGGAACAGCCTGAGGCGTTCGCGGAGATTTTAACATGCAGCGAATCCATGCGGGCCATCTTCCAATACATCGAAGCCATAGCCGGGAGCATCCAGCCTGTGGCTGTAACAGGCGAAACCGGTGTCGGGAAGGAGCTGGTGGCCAAGGCCCTGCATAAACTGAGAAGGCGGGACGGACACTTCGTTCCTGTTAATGTTGCGGGTCTCGATGACAACGTATTTTCAGATACCCTTTTTGGGCATCGCAAAGGCGCGTTTACCGGTGCGGACCAGATACGCAGCGGCCTCGTGGAACAGGCGGCAGGCGGCACGCTCTTTCTCGATGAAATCGGAGATTTAAGTTTTCAATCGCAGGTGAAACTGCTCCGACTGCTTCAGGATGGAGAATTCTTCCCTCTTGGTTCCGATGTGGCGAAACGCTCCGATGCCCGCATCATTGTAGCGACGAATCAAGATCTGGGAAAACTCCAGGAGAGTGGTAAATTCAGAATGGATCTCTACTACAGACTTTGTGTCCATCATATCCACATTCCGCCGCTTCGGGAACGCAAGGAGGATCTGCCCGTATTAGTAGATCACTATCTTGGTAAAGCGGCGGAGACTCTCGACAAGAAAAAACCGGTTCCGCCCAAGGAACTCATCTCCCTTCTCAGAACCTATAACTTTCCCGGCAACGTCAGAGAGCTTCAGGCTATTATAACGAACGCCGTCAGCGCTCATAAATCGGGAATGCTTTCGCTGAATGTCTTTAAGGCTTACATCCAGGAGCAGCGCCCGGGCCATGAGGGAGCGCACCGGGAGAAAGAGGTGGGTGTGCAAGGCGTCTTTGCTTTTCCGGAACCCCTGCCTACCTTCAAGCAAATGGAAGAGCAACTCATCGCTGAAGCCATGAAGCGGGCAAACGGCAATCAGGCCGCCGCAGCACTTAGCCTTGGCATAACCCGCCAGGCTTTGAATCGCCGTCTCAAAATCTCCGGCGCATAGGACTTTCAGCAGCAGAGAGGGGGTGCAACAATTCTTGCACTGTAAACATATCTTGCGTATCTGTGACGTCCTGATTTTACTCATATAATTCAATAATGCCTCTTTAAATCGTCAATCTTTTTTGCACCTTCAGAGAATTTGTCAGTCCCGCCAGATTGCGTCAGTAATCCCTCGTAGGAGCCACTTCATAAAACCGTAAAGTTCATCCGTCATTAACCGGAACTCGCGATAATCATATGCAAATATCGGATGCGAGTTCCGCGCTTTCATTCACTCGAGCAAAGATAAAAAGGGAAGAAATCAGTCGTGGTATACCAATTGCTCTAACGACGGGCAAAAGAGGTTAATGCGGATGAACTGGCTCAGGGACAACACAAGACAAAATCTCAGTACCATCAAATGTTCATGGAGGTGAATTATGATGTTACTCGGTATTGATGTAGGTTCGATGTTCCTCAAAATAGTCGGCATGAACGAAAAAAAAGAAAT
>DATJBN010000128.1:0-4500 GCA_035515335.1 Syntrophales bacterium
CTTTAAAGAGATCGATATCTTATCCCCCTACTACGGATGCCATCCTAAAGATCGGGAGATACATACAGATGATCATCCCTCCGACGACGCCCCCGAGAAAAACCATCATGAAGGGTTCGAGCAGAGACGTCATGGCCTCCACTGCCGCGTCCACTTCATCATCATAGAAATCTGCAATCTTGGCGAGCATCAGATCGAGGGCCCCGGTAGCCTCGCCGACGGCTATCATCTGAACCACCATGGGAGGGAATATGCCCGTCTCAGAAAGCGGCTCAGCAATAGTCCTGCCTTCACTGATGCTATGCCTCGTTTTTATTATAGCATTCTCGACGATCTTGTTTCCAGCCGTTTTACTGACGATGGAGAGCCCTTCGAGAATGGGGACCCCGCTGCCCAACATGGTGGAAAGTGTCCGCGTAAATTTTGCGACTGCAACCCTGTTCAAAAGCGGGCCGAACACAGGCGCCTTCAGCACCAAGGCGTCAACAGTAAGCCTGCCTGCCTCCGTGCGGTAATACCTCCTGAAGGCGTATATGACGAGGGCCACGCCGATTACCATGAACAGAAAATAGCTTTGCATGAACGCACTCGCGCTGATGAGAAATTGTGTGGGAGCCGGCAGCTGCCCGCCCATTCCTTCGAACATCTTCTGGAAGACCGGAATAACCTTCAGGAGCAGGAGGGCGACAACTCCTATGGAGATGACGAGCACGCTGGCGGGGTAAGTCATCGCGCCTTTGACTTTGCTTTTCAATTTCATCGCCTTTTCCATATAAGTCGAAAGACGGCTAAGAATAACGTCAAGGGTACCGCCGCTTTCGCCCGCAGCAACAAGATTCACAAAGAGATCATCAAATATCTTGGGGTGCTTCTTTAAGGCTTCATTCAGGGTTGCTCCGCCCTCTATCTCTTCTTTCACAGATATGATAACCTTGGCAAAGGTCTTGTTCTTTTCCTGCTGGGCGAGCAGGTCGAGGCATTGGATGAGCGGCAACCCTGCATTGATCATGGTCGAAAATATTCGAGCGAAGACGACAATCTCCTTCTCTTTTACCTTTCCCTTTCCGAACTTCAGGTAATCAGCCAAGTCTTTCGGTTTTTTCTTAACAGTGATCGACTTGAAGCCTTGACGGCGAAGGTGACCCCTGACTACGCCTTCATCAGTAGCGGCCATCTCTCCTTTTTTCAATTCGCCCTTCTTAGTCGCCGCTTCCCACAAAAATTCTGCCATAATTGAAAACCCCCTACTGAAACCTCAGGCTTTTCGAAAAGCTCTCAATATTTCATAAAGGATAATTCCCGCCGCAACCGATACATTCAGCGAGTCTATCCTGCCCACCATCGGAATCGACAGAAGAAAATCACACTGTTTTCTTACCAGTTGTCTCATGCCACGGCCCTCGCTCCCCATCACAAGACCGACATGTCCGCTAAAGTCAACCGAGCTGATATCCTTGCCCGATACAGGATCGGTGCCATAAATCCAGAAGCCCCTCCCCTTCAAATAGTCTATCGTACCCGCGAGGTTCACGACCCTGGCTATAGGTGTATAATCGGCAGTTCCTGCGGATGTCTTTATTGTGCTTCCCGTAACAGATGCAGACCGGTCCCGGGGAATAATGACCCCGTTTGCACCGCAGCAGTGGGCTGTCCTTATAAGTGTACCCAGATTCTGAGGATCCGTGATGCCATCAAGAAGAAGAATCAAATCGTGCTTCAAACCGGGATTACGATTCGCGATCACATCATCAACAGTCGCATAGGCAAAAGGCTTGCAGAAGCCTATAACTCCCTGATGAAGCGCCTTCCCCGACTCGCGATCCAGGTAGCTTCTCTCCCTGAATTCTATGCGAATCGCCTTTTTCTCTGCCAAATCCAGTATCTTGTGGAGCCCCTCTCCTCCCCTCCCACGGGCAACGACAATTCTATTTATTCTACCCGTCCTGCTCTTGAGATCCTCCAAAACGGGATTAATTCCAAAGATCACCTGCACATCTTGTCTCCATCGATCCTCTATAACCGTTCAGGACAGGGATGTTGGCCACGCCGAATCTATACCACTCTTTACCGCATTGCAAGCCCCTGGGCAATCTCGCTCACTATCTCCTCGACCTTCCCTACGGGATCTTCCGCCTGCCTTATAGGCCTTCCTACGACAATATAATCAGCCCCTCTTCTGATTGCATCTCTGGCCGTGGAAACCCTCTTTTGATCGTCGTCTCCGGGCGCCAATTCTCTGATGCCGGGTGTCACGATTATAAAGTCATCTCCGCAGGTCTTACGGATACCCGCTATATCATGGGCGGACGCCACGACGCCGTCCACGCCTGAATCTTTTGCAAATCTTGCAAGCTGCCGTGTCAGATCGCTGGCAGTAGAGTTAAACCCAAGTTGCCTCAGGTCATTGTCATTAAGACTAGTCAATACTGTAACGGCAAGGATTAAAGGAGGGGACAGGGCAGCTTTCTCAGCAGCCGTGCATACAGCCTCTACGGTTTTCTCCATCATCTCTCTTCCACCAAGGGCATGGATGTTGAACATGTAAACCCCCTGCTCAACGGCACCCGCGGCGGCTCCGGCAACCGTATTTGGAATGTCATGGAACTTCAGATCGAGAAAGACCTTCTTGCCGCTTTCTCTGATCTTCTCCACGATGTAAGGGCCATATCGTGTGTAGGATTCTTTCCCAACCTTGAATATCTCTATGTGATCCCTGAGACGTCGAACCCATGTCAGGGCTTCTTCGATACCTTTTCCGACATCAAGGGCAAAGATGAGCATGTCCCTCGGGTTCTTACTCAAGGTATTCTTCGTCATCAACAAATTCCGTCTCGTCCAATAACGGTTTATACTCCATCTTGATGCCCTGCAGATAGTCAGGGTTCGCATACGTTACTTTCCCTGCGGCAATTTCCCGCAGCGAAGCTACGATCTCTCTGTTGTTCTTGATATCCGTAAGCGGCTTTGAACCTTTTAGCAATTGCCGTGACCTCTTTGCAGTCAATACAACGAGGGCGAATCTGTTTTTTGCCGCCTTTAGGGAATCCTCAACTGTTATTCTGGCCATACCTCTGATAACCTCCTCATCCGAAAAACTTTTTTATCTTATATGCCAATCGCTCCCTTCTGCTTTTCTCGGCGATATATATGGATCTTAGGGTGTCGATTGCGGTTTCAAGATCATCATTAAGTATTATATAATCATACCATACAATTTCTTTAATTTCATCTAAAGCCTTGGCCAGCCGCTTCTCTATATTCTGCCTGTTCTCCACCCCTCGCCCGCGCAGCCTCTTTTCCAATTCCGCTGCGGAAGGAGGAAGGATAAAGACGAATATTCCGCCCGGGTAATTCTTCTTCAGTGTTTTCGCCCCCCGCCAGTCGAGATCCAGCACAAGATCAGAACCGCGCTGCAGGAATTCCTTCATCGTTTTTGCCGACGTCCCGTAGAGGTTGCCGTAATTATCCTCCCACTCTGCAAACTCCCCGCGATCGAGTTTGCGCTTGAACTCCGAGTCAGAGATGAAGTGATAGTCCCTCCCGTCCTTCTCGCCGGGCCGCCGCGGTCTCGTCGTGTAGGAAACAGAGAAAAGCAGGTTCGGACACATCGTAAGAACGCCCCGCAGGATTGATGTCTTGCCGGTACCTGAAGGCGCAGAAACCACCATGTAGAGACCTTCCGGGTCATGGGAATCGCTTTTACTCAATATTCTGCACCTGCTCTCTGATTCTCGAAAGCTCGCTCTTGATATCTATGACCTTGCGCGATATCTCGGCATCGCTACTCTTCGAGCCTATGGTGTTCACCTCTCTTATCATTTCCTGAATAAGGAAATCCATGCTCCGGCCGACGGCATCAACGCTTTCCAGTAGGTCGCGGAACTGTACAATGTGACTGCAAAGCCGGACGATCTCTTCACTTATGTCACTCTTTTCAGCCATTATGGCAACTTCCTGTTGCAGCCGGAGTTCATCAACGTCAATCCCTAGGGCAAGTTCTTTGACTCGTTGGGCCAGCCTCTCCTTATATTCCAAAACCACTTGCGGTGCCCGCGACCCGATTTCATCAACACACTTTGTGATGAGACTCAGTCTTTCAACCAGGTCATCGCGAATGTTCTGCCCTTCCTTTTTTCTCATGTCCACCAGACAGTCCATCGCCGCGTCGAGAATGGTTTGGAGTTCCTCCCAGATGGCGGCTACGTCTAGGCCTGATTCCTTTTGAACAAAGACGTCCCTGAAACCCGTCATCATTGACAAGGTGACTTCCTCTTCGAGCTTAAGCTCATCACGCAATTGCAGGAGCAACGCGTAGTAATTGCGAATCAGTGGAAGATTCAACTCGTACCTGTTTTCAAGCGCTGAAACACCCTCGGAATCCATTCTGATCGTGGCCTCGATTCTGCCCCTGCTAAATTTCTGGCTGATCCTCTTCTTGATATCTATTTCCAGAGGGGAAAGGGCGGCAGGCACGCGGATAGAAATCTCCAGGTAGCGGTG
>DATJBN010000129.1:0-9882 GCA_035515335.1 Syntrophales bacterium
GCACCATGAATCTCTTCCGGTCGGAAGAGCATGTCCGGAACTGGAAGTCTTTCATTTCTGGAACAGACGAAGGAATCATGGCGATTGCCGATTTGCTCAAACTGTTCTCAGGGCCTTTCTTCAGAAGACGCATGGACGAGGACTACCTGCCTCGCATGCATGAATATGCCCGCGAGATGGTACAGGGCATGAAGGAGATCGGCAAGACCGGCCCCTTCTGGAAAAAGCCGAAGGCATAGATGGAGCTTATTTAAGAACGCAATCGATAAGCGAAACCCCGTAAAGGGCGATCGGTACAAATACAACGATATGCAAACGGTTGCAGGACTTGTTTTCGAACTTTTCGGTAAACACTTTGAGACCTCCGTATTAATTTATCTTGGAAAAGATGCAGCACGGATGGGATAACGGAACAATTAAACTTCAGAGGTGCTTAAGGCCGGATTTTGATAGTTCTCTTAGGGATTTATCATCAAGAATCCGTCCTCGTGTTCATGAGGGCATCAGTTGCCTTTTGCAGTCTCAGGGCGAGGGTCGTTATGATTGTTTGAAAATGTTCGGACAATTTACTGTATTCTGCATCCAGAAAAGCGCGATCTATAATCCCGACCGACGTTTCTCCCACGGCCTGTGCCGTTGCGGTTCTGGGAATACGGGCTAGAAAAGCCATCTCTCCGAAGATATAGCCGGGCTGGAGGCTCTCTATGACGACTTTTCTTCCTTTAACCATTTTGGATAATTCGACGGAGCCGTAATCAACGACATATAATGCGTCGTCAGTGCTTCCCTCTTCAAAAATGATCTCACCATCCTGAAAGGTCAAGTAATCTGTGACAGGCAGCATTTTTAGACTCCCCTTGAATGTTCCCGGTCAAAAATTTAAACTCCGGCACAGTATGCGCCTTGAAGTACCACAAAATGTCATTGAAATCCACTTTAAAAAGAAATTTATTAGCGAACAAGCGTACCTATTGATTTCGCACTACAGGATAGATATAGTAACAAATAAGTGAAAAAATGCTGACTATTACACCGGAAGCAAAAGCATATGTTCTTGATAACGGCGGCACGCTGTTTCTGGAATATATTGTCCTGAAAGGTGGATGTTGCGTACCTTACCAGCCGGAACCAACGGTAAGGCTCGGCAGGCCGCGCGGGCAGGATAAATACAGACAGGAGGCTGTAGACGGCATAACCATGTTCATTCCTCGTGAACTGCCCCAGGAGGAATTGACCATAGATTTGACTTCCCTGATGGGAAGGAAGAGACTCGTGATCGAAGGCTGGCGCCACTTTTAGCGGCCGAGAACACGACAATTTCGACCACCACTAATGCCCTTCGCTGCACCGATTTCAACTAACAGAAACAGACAATAACAATGAAGCCACGGTGGCGACTCCGAAGATCTGTAATGCATTTTTGTGCTTGACAGATTATGAGCATATGCTTATAATAGTTCAAAAGAAAAAGTAGTCATTTATGGCAAGGCCGAGAAACTGCAGGAAAGTGGGATGTCTTCCGGGGAGCGGATATTTCAAACCGAGAGGGATTCCTCTGTCCATGTTGAAAGAGGTGACCTTAACAGTTGACGAGTTTGAAGCTATTCGTTTGGCCGACCTGGAAGGCTTGTACCAGGATCAGGCGGCTGAAAAAATGAGTGTCTCCCGGCAGACTTTCGGTAGGATTATCGGCTCTGCTCGTAAGAAAGTAGCGCAGGCGCTGGTCGAAGGAACGGCGCTCAAGATTGAGGGAGGTGATTTCGAAGTGAACGCAATGAGAAAATTTAAGTGTCTTGACTGTAAACACACCTGGGAATTGGCGTACGGGACGGGAAGACCTGCCGGCTGTCCCGCCTGTCAGAGTGTAAATATACATAGAGACGGAGCAGGGAGAGGATTTGGCGCAGGCGGTCGCGGATGTCTTGGCAGGCAAGGATTCAGTAGAAAATAAGAAGCAACGAAGTACATTAAGGAGATTGAAACATGAAAGTGTGTTTTCCAATTCATGAAGACAAAGGCTTGGACAGCGCGGTGTACGATCATTTTGGTTCTGCACCGGGGTTCATTGTAGTAAATACGGAGCAGCAGAGCACCTTAGCTATCGGTAACAGAGACGTGGATCATGTGCATGGTGCGTGCAATCCTGTTATGGCCGTGGGCGGTCACAAGATCGACGCGGTAGTGGTCGGCGGGATAGGAGCGGGTGCTCTGAGGAAACTCAATGCCGACGGCATTAAGGTGTATAGATCGATGAAGGAAACGGTAAAAGATAACCTCGAATTGTTCAGAGATGGCAGGCTTCCCGAACTGAGTCTGCATCATGCTTGCAGTGGCCACCAGGGGAGCTGCGGTCATTAATTACTGTTCTAGAAAAATTTATATAAGTGAAGTTCGGTAGTATTTCTGTCAAAGAAGTAATGACCAAACTGAGGAGATTTAAATGGAATGCAACAAACACGATTGTGGTGAAAACCGGGGTTGTCAGACAGCACACGAGAACCCTGAAAGATTGAATGAAGGTGCAGAGGATTTGGCGCTGGCAAATCATATGGCGCAGATCAAACACAAGATAATGGTTCTCTCCGGGAAGGGGGGTGTAGGCAAGAGCACAGTAGCGGTTAACATGGCAGTTGCTCTCGCCATGGAAGGCAAACAGGTAGGAATTCTGGATGTCGACTTTCATGGCCCAAGCGTACCCACCCTGCTTCATCTTAGCGGCAAACCCGTGAGGGTCGGGGGTAATGGTATTGAGCCTGTAGAATTTGTCGAAGGGATCAAGGTCATGTCTTTGGGTTTTTTTATGCCAGGGCAGGACAAGGCGGTCATATGGAGAGGTCCCATGAAGATCAACGTCATAAAGCAACTCCTGGCGGAGGTCAAATGGGGCCGTCTCGATTACCTCATCATCGATTTCCCTCCCGGGACTGGCGACGAGCCTCTTTCAATTGCACAGTTGATTCCTGAGGCCGACGGAGCCGTTGTTGTGACGACTCCCCAGGACCTGTCTCTTATCGATGTGAGAAAATCCATAGACTTCTGCAAGCAGCTCAAGATTCCCGTCCTGGGAGTGATAGAAAACATGAGCGGTCTTAAGTGTCCCCACTGTGGAAAAGTCGTCGATATCTTTAAGAGAGGCGGCGGCAAAAAAATGGCCGCAGACATGGGAGTTCGCTTCCTTGGGCGAATCCCGATGGAGCCGCTGATAGTCGAGGCATCGGACAACGGGAAGCCTTTTGTGTACCATCATGGCAAGACACCCGCTGCCAAGGCTTTTGCAAAGGCAGTGCGGATGATTCTGAATGACACGGCGAATGGAAGGGTGCTATAATGGACGCCGATCTAAGAGCATGATTCGACCTATGGTCGCGGAATTTCAGAAAAGGTTGTGGACATAGCAAGCCTCGGGATATTGAGGAATATTGCCGTCGCAGGCAGGGGTAAAACGTGATGAAGGACTATACAGGAGCTCCGACAAGTTTTGCTTCATGTCTTGCCGAAATTATTACCAGGTCGCGCAAGACAATGAATGAATTATTCTACGGCTTCACTGCGTATGAACTGGAGGTGGAGCTAAAGAAACAAAAAGGCGATCTCAATAACCTGCTCATGGTGATGCTTTTCGGCGAGCTCCTGGGATTGCCGATGTTTCCTCCATACTATTCCTTGAGGCTTCTCCCCTTCGTAGTTCCTAATATCGGGGTCTGGAAGAGGAATATCCAGCGAGAGAAAGACCTGACCGATTTTATGGGTTCGCATATGTGATACACAGCCGAGATCCAAATTAGGTCTTTGCGAAACGGCAAATAAGAAATGCAATAAAAAATGACAACGGTATAAGGAATAACCTTTTTTCAACCGGTTCACAAAAGGTTATTACTGGTGAAATTGAGGCTGCCGCAGGAATTTCAACGGCAGCACGTGCGACACAGTTTGTAAAGGAGAAGAATTATGTCATTCAAGGTTCTTGTTATCGGTGGAGTGGCTTGCGGGCCCAAAGCCGCGGCGAGATTGAAACGTCTGCGTCCTGACGCAGAGATTACGGTAATTGAAAAAGGAAAGATGATTTCATACGGAGCATGCGGGATGCCCTATTATGTCGAAGGTGTGTTCTCCGACATCGAGGCACTCATCAAGACCCCGGTAGGTGTTCCCAGAACGCCGGCTTTTTTTGACAAGGTAAAGGGCGTCACGGTGCTGACGCAAATGGAGGCGTTGAAGATCGATACTGCGAAAAAGGCTGTGCGTGTGAAAAACCTGGAAACCGGCGCTGAGGCAGATATGGCCTACGACAAACTCGTTCTGGCAACCGGAGGCTCCCCCTGCCGTCCGAATATTCCCGGCCTCGATCTTGCAAATGTCTGGTTCGTATCCCATCCAGATCATGTGGTGAGTCTGAAGAAAGAGATTGCCGCGCAGGGCTTAAAGAAAGCGGTCCTTGTCGGAGCCGGTTTCATCGGGATCGAGATGGCGGAGGCCCTGGTTCAGCAGGGGCTTTCCGTCACGCTTGTCGAGATGTGCGACCAGATCATGCCCGGCGTGCTGGACGACGATATTGCGACGTTTGCCGCGAAGCATCTGCGCCAGAAAGGTGTGACGATTGTTCTGGGAGAGCGTGTAACGGGAATCGAAGGTAAGGGAAAAGCTGTCGCGGTAAGGACTGTGAAGCAAAGCATCCCGGCGGATGTTGTCGTTGTTGCGGTGGGGACGCGGCCGAATGATAAACTGGCGAGAGATGCCGGACTTGATTGTGCAGAGCAGGGCGGGATTGTCATCAACGAATACTGCCAGACGAGCAACAGGGATATCTATGCGGGCGGCGACTGTGCCGTGAACAGGTATGTGAACGGCAGCCTCGGCGCTTTTCTTTACGTGCCTTTAGGGTCTACTGCCAACAAGCATGGCAGGACAATAGCCAACCATATAGCAGGGTCGCCCACACCCTTTAGCGGTATAGCCTGCACTGCGATAGTCAGGGCCTTTGAATACACGCTCGGAAGGACGGGGCTCACGGAAAAACTGGCCCGTCAATTGAACATGGACGTAGAAACATTCGTTCTTGCAGGACCGGACATGCCGCACTATATGCCGAATAACAAGCCTCTGGTGATAAAGATGATTGCCTCAAAGAGAGATCGAAGGCTAATCGGCGTCCAGGTCGTGGGACCGGGCAACGGTGCAAAGCGCCTGGATGTGGCGGCAGGCATGATATTGATGGGCGCCACACTGGATCAGCTTGCCGATGTGGATTTCGGCTATGCGCCGCCGTTCAGCACTGTGCTGGATCCTCTGGCCGCCTGCGCCCATATGCTGACGAACAAACTCGACGGAATTGCCAAAGGCATTTCGGCGTTTGAAGCGAAAAAAAGGATCGAGAAAGGCGACGTGGTACTCCTCGATGTACGCACGCCCGACGAGTTCCAGACGAATCAATTGCCTTACGACGTCCTGCATATCCCGCTGGGGGCGGTGAGGGGCAAGCTTGCCGAGCTCCCCAAAGACAAGGACATCCTCACATTCTGCAAGATCAGTTTGCGCGGCTACGAGGCGCAGAGGATTCTCAATGCCGCCGGATTTGACAGGGTGCAGTTCATCGAGGGCGGCATCGTTGGCTGGCCTTTTGAAGTGAGGACGTTGAAATAATACTGGAAAAGACAAAATCCCGATGGATGCGGAAAAGAGAGATTTTGACAGGGATGCAAAGACCTACGACCTCAAGCCCGGGCATGTTAAGCTGGCCGAGGACGTGGCCTCCGCCATAATGAGAGAACTGAAGCCCAATCGCGATATGGATGTTCTCGATTTCGGGTGTGGGACGGGCCTTGTGACCTTGCAGCTTCAACCGTTCGTGAGAACCATCACAGGAGCCGACTCCTCGCTCGGTATGCTTGACGTTCTCAACGCGAAGATTATCGAGCGGAAGCTTGTCAATGTAAAAACGGAGTTCATCGATATCGAGAGAGGGGAGCGCCTGAAAGGAAGATTTCATCTAATTGTCAGCAGCATGACCCTTCACCATATCACTGATCTCGACCGTCTCTGTCAAGAATTCTATGATTGCATTTTGCCGGGCGGGCATCTGTCTATTGCCGACCTGGATTCGGATGGAGGAGATTTTCATAGAGGGAAGACAGGGGTAGTACATTCGGGTTTTGACAGACCTGTCATGCGTGAACGCTTCATCAGGCATCGATTTCAGGATGTGGGGGATGTGACGGCGGCCTCGGTTGTGAAGGATCTCCCCGACGGACGGTCACGCGAGTTTACGGTCTTTCTGATGTATGGACGGAGATGAAGATGGTTGATGAATGGATCAGGGAGGTGAGAGCGAGGGTCAGTCCTGAAAGGCTGGGCATGATACTCGTACATAACGGGATAGTGCGGGCGTCATCAAAAAAAGGGAAGCCTGTGGGTGGTATGGTGCTGTCCTTCGATGAAAAGAAGCTTGAATCCTGCGTGAGAGAATTCAAGAAGCGCGAAGGAATTGAAGAAATAAGAGTTTGGATCAACCGCGGCAAGCTGAATCTAGGTGACGATATAATGTACGTCCTTGTCGCAGGAAGGTTCAGAACGGACGTGATGCCGGTCCTTCAGGAACTCCTTTCCATCATCAAGGGAGAGATCGTAAGAGAAGAAGAGGTCAATCCCTAGGTGCGCAAAGTGCTGTGGGTCCTTCGATCAATAGTTCGGAGAAGGCCTTTCTCGCGGAGTTTCATCACCACCACTCTGCCCCGGGGCAATTGCTGGCGGCTGTTCGCCCGGCGAAGTCCTTTGCGGAGGACCGCCGCCTCCGCGCACGGCCAGGCCATAGGCAATGCCGTTCTTTTCTATAGCGCGCTGCGTGCCTGTTGCGAAATCGAAGGCCCACGCGAAATCAGCAGGATCTTCGTCGAATTCCGTAGAGCACCAATAGTCGTAGGGCTGAAGTCCCGGAAAGGGCCCTTTGTTTGCAAGCGGTCCGTCATCGTCATTGTCAAGCGTGTCGTAATAGAGATGTCCCATCTCCCCTTCATGAACGTATCCTTCTTCTGTTCCCGGTGTCGAGGGGAGCCGCCAGTCGCGATGGCCTCCAACACTTAGGCCGCGAGCCCACGCCATCGCGTCATTCCAGGTCATATAGGTATTGTTTGGATTCTTATACCAGGTGATATCGAGGTCAGTGTCGTAGATCGTGCCGTCCCCCATGTCGACGAGTTCCGCTCGAGAACTTGCGGTGGCGCCAAGTGCAAGAATTAGTATGATTAAGAAGAGAAGATACTTTTTCATGGCCTATCTCTCCTTTCTCTGCCCGGCTTGATTGGTGTCATACAGGCGGCAGGTAGATTTTAGTGTCACACAGATGATCCGCTTCTGTGGATTATTTCCCCTGAGCCATGATGTCCAAGGTTGTGAGCACTGCTCGATGATTAAGAGTGGTAATGCGACGATGACTGTCATACCGACGAGGAACCAGAGTAATTTCAGCAAGAGCTTCTTTCTCAGGGTCATTTTCTTTTCTCGTTAATGAGGTCAATGACGGTGATTTCGGGCGGCGCCAGGAAACGTATGGGCGGTCCCCATGTTCCAGTTCCCCTGTTTACACGGATGTAGTTATGAGTGGGCGGATTGAAGTACCCGCTCTGGAGGGGATAGAAGAGCCATGTAACAAAGCGGAAAGGGAATATCTGGCCGTTATGCGTGTGTCCGGAGAGTTGCAGGTCAAAGAGCCCCACGCTGCCCTTCTCTATTGCCGGTCGATGTTTGAGAAGAACTGTGAAATTACGGCCGGGGAGACGCGACAGGATATCCTTCTCGGAAATGTTCCTCGCAGGCTCGTAGGCCTCCACAGTCGGATCATCGACACCCGCGATATTTATCACTCCCGCCACATTCAGGCCTTCTCCTCTGAGCATGGTAAATCCGGCACGTCGCGTAAAGTCAAGGGCCTGGCTTAAGCCCGCATAGAACTCGTGATTGCCGGTTATGGCGAATTTTCCGTACCGCGCCTGCATCTCGCGTAAGAGGGACGTATTTTCACCGAGACTGTCTATCTGACCGTCCACCAGGTCACCCGTTGATACGAGGATGTCGGGGTCCGTTTTCTTCACCTCTTCGACGATGTGCCTCAAGCGTTCCCCTGTCACGATGATTCCGATATGGACATCTGATATCTGCACGATCCTTATCCTCCCCTTTTCTTCGGGAATTTTGGGAGAGGAGATGGTAATGTTTTCCGTCCTGATATTCCTTGCCTCAAAATAGCCATAGATGTTAATGCCCAATGAGATTATGAGAGGCAAGAGAAAGGCGTAGAGGGGCGGCAGGGCGAACCCGGACGGGTCCTTCCGGAAAACCAGAGCGCCTGTGTGAATTAAGAGATGGTAAACATCCAGAAGAAGTGACGTGATGAAGAACAGGAAGATGAGCCCCATCCACAGATATCCCGTATAGGCGGCAATACCGGCCTGGGTGTCGTGTCCGTACTTTTCGAACATCCTCACGAGGATGGGCGCGAGGATCATCAAGACGAGAAGAACAATTATGACTGCGGTGCCGGCGACGCCGGGATGAAATGCCACCCTGATCTTCGCAAACAGATAGAGGTGTACCCCGCCATAGATGAGAAAAAAAGTCAGTAGGAAGAGGCTCATTGATATCTCGACAGACTAAGAAACTTTACGCTGTATCCTTATCGATAGTGCCACGGTTCGTTTATCAGACATCTTCTTTTCGGCATGTATGTCGGCTCGCTATGGATTATCGTCGAGGTTTCAGCATTACTTGCGACTTGTGATTTTGAATCCGGCAGCAAGCGCAAATATCTTCGCTTGCTGTTTGGGTAAGCGAGCGAATGCAGTTTTTTCGAAGAGCTTTATATTGAAAATAATCGATAATTAAAATATATTTGTCAAGCACAATGTCCTTGAACAAGAGCAACCTATTTCTTTGGAGGAATTGAAAATGGATTGGGGAATGCAGAACCGTATATCACAGCTTATCCAGGCCGACGGCCACTGTTTTTTTCTTCCCATAGACCACGGCTATTTCCAGGGGCCCACATCATGTCTGGAGAAACCGGGTGAAACCATAAGACCACTCCTTCCTTACTGCGATGCACTTTTTGTAACGAGGGGTGTGTTGCGGTCCGCCATCGATCCCACAGGAAGCAAGCCCATCATCCTCCGTGTGTCCGGGGGAACAAGCGTGGTGGGCAAGGACCTCGCCAATGAAAGCATCACCACCTCCATAGAGGAGGTCATACGCCTGAACGCAGCGGCTGTGGGAATTTCCGTATTTGTAGGAAGCGAATATGAACGCGAGTCACTGACCAATCTAACGGACTTGGTCAATGAGTGTGAGAATTACGGCATCCCTGTCATGGCCGTAACCGCAGTGGGCAAGGAACTGGAGAAGCGCGATGCAAGGTACTTGGCGCTCAGTAGTCGCATCGCGGCAGAACTCGGCGCGCGCGTCGTCAAGACTTACTGGTGCAAGGACTTCGACAAGGTCGTCTGCGGATGTCCAGTCCCTGTTGTCATGGCGGGTGGTCCGAAATGTGAGACGGAACTCGAAGTGATGGAATTCGTCTTTGACGGGATGCAGAAAGGGGCCGTCGGCATCAATCTCGGAAGAAACATATGGCAGAACCCATACCCGGTAGCCATGATAAGGGCCTTACGGGCGATCATTCACGAGAACTACACAGCCAAAGAGGCGTGGGACCTTTTCAACAGCCTCAAGAAATAACGAAAGAACTCTTCATACATTCATCGGGTACAGATAAATGCGCGTGGCAATGTACTACAATAACAGAGACGTGAGGCTGGAAGAAATGCCAAAGCCCGCGATCGGCCCCGGCGAGATTCTCATCAAGGTCATGGCGAGCGGCATATGCGGCAGCGATGT
>DATJBN010000130.1:0-5665 GCA_035515335.1 Syntrophales bacterium
CAGCATAATAGATGTAGCTAAAGACCTCCTCGTCATTAAATCCCTAATCCCTCACCTCAAGAATGAATGAATCTTCCATGAAATTGTCCGGACGAATACACTTCTCCCTAATATCCTGCGTCATTATACTTGCGGCCGTAATGAGCGGTGCTGCCACGTTGGCTGCTGATTCGAAACCAGAAGGGGCTGACAGGCAATTCTCATTTGCAGAATCCCTCTTTGCCGAAGGAGACTACTACCGGGCAGTCACCGAATATAAACGATTTATCTTCTTCTTTCCGGAAAATAAGCTCTCCGAAAGATGTGCTTACAGAATCGGTGAGAGCTATTACATGGCTAAGAGATGGCAGGAAAGCCGCGATGCCTTCACCTCTTTCATTTCCAGATATCCGTTGAGTCCGATGGTAATAGGCGCACTGTACATGAAGGGTATGTCTGAGAAGGAACTGAAACTCTATAATGAAGCCCTCATGTCCTTCGACCAGATTATCAAGTCAAAGAATAACGAGTTCAGTGACAAGGCAATTTACCAGAGCGCCCTCATCCTGACGGAATTACAGAATTGGAAAAAGGCAAGAGAAACATTCGCCAGTGTTCCGAAGGATAGTCCATATTCAGAACGCGCTGGCGCTATTGCGTCAGGTATCTCACGGCTCGATGATCTCCCAGAGAAATCGCCGACGGTTGCCGGCACCCTCGCAGCAATACTTCCCGGTGCGGGGCATCTCTATACGGAAAGGCCAAGGGATGCCCTCGTGTCTTTCCTATTAAACGGTGCCTTCATAGTCGGAGCCGTAGAGCTGTTTCGACATGAAAATTATGTAGCCGGCGGCATAGTAACTTTCTTCGAAGTCGGCTGGTACACGGGCAATATATACAGTGCAGTAAATAGCGCCCATAAATATAATCAGAAGGTCCGCGATGACTTTATTACACATCTCAAGGAAATAGGATCTATATCCTTCCATCATGATCCTTCCACGGCCTCGAATTCTATAATCTTTAGCTTTAACTATTAATAGAAACTCTTTAGTTAAACATCATTTTATATATCATTAGTCTCAGCCGATCCGTTTGTTTGCTGGGCACATATTTTTGGCACCAAACCTTGACAAGTCCCGAGTAATGCGTAACTTATAACGAAATCTCTCCGTCTCTTCAAAAATAACAGGTTGTATCAATGGCAGAAGATTATTATAAACTCTTGGGACTCGAGAAGAGCGCGACACCCGATGATATAAAAAAGGCCTATAGAAAACTCGCCCTTAAATGGCATCCTGATAAGAATCCCAACAATAAGGCAGCTGAAGAGAAATTTAAAAAGATCAGTGAGGCTTATGCTGTCCTCAGCGATCCCAAGAAGCGTGAAGAATATGATACCTTTGGATCTGCAGACCAATTTCGACAGCGATATACGCAGGAGGATATTTTCAGGGGCTTTGACCTCAATGATATCCTGAGAAGTTTCGGCTTTGGCGACCTCGGGGGAGGTGCGCGCACATTCCGCACTGGCAGGGGAGGGGGGGGATATACCTTCACCCAAGGGGGCTCCTTTTCCGATATGTTCGAGGGCGAACGTCAAAGATATGCACGTGCACCTCAAAAAGGCCAGGATTTTGAATATAACTTGCCAATAACACTCGAAGAATCCGTATTCGGTGCAGAGAAGAAACTCGCTCTTCAAAAGGATGTCGCCGTCGAAGAGATAAATTTCAAGGTCCCGCCGGGCATCAATGCCGGAAAAAAATTGCGTCTGGCGGGAAAGGGCGGTCCCGGCATGGACGGCGGCCCCGCAGGCGACCTTTACATAAATATCAGCATATTACCTCATCCCATCTTTGCGAGGGACGGCAACGACATTTACATAGACAAGTCGATCACCTTCTCACAGGCTGTGCTCGGAACAACTATAGAAGTTCCCACAATCGAAGGAGCTGTAAAAAGAATAAAGATTCCGCCGGGGACGCAGAACAATACGAAGATCAGGATGAAGGGTTTTGGCGCACCAAAATTGAAAGGCTCCGGAAAAGGGGATCAATTTGTGAAAATTGGCGTGAATATACCGAAGCGGCTTACGGACAACCAAGTGGAGCTCATGAAGAAGATTGCAGAGGAAGGTTTCTGAAGTAACGTCGTATAAGATATATTATGTAAACTAATCCTAACCGGATTCAGCTTTCTAAACCGGCAGCACTAAATTAGCTCGATATCCCCAACAGCACCGAGGCGCTCCCCCACTATTATCAACACGCCAAGCACGTCGGGAATCTTCATACCTTCCGCGAGGGCTGTCCGAATATCGTCCTTTCCCGTAATCCGGTTTCCAATTGAGGTCGCTGCGGCGTCCGCCATCGTTGCAGATTTGGAGACAACGCAAACGGCATCCGCCCTTCCAAAACTGAATGAATGGCCAACCGTTCCCGAAGACGTGCAGACTCCCAACGGCATTTGCGAGACCTTTAGAAGAAGACCGACTTTGAAGGTCAATGGCGAGTTTCCGGCAAATATACCTACCTGGATGTCCTTTTCCGCCTTGGCATATATGTCACCGCCGTTCTCAATGACGATGTTCCGTGAAATGCCGAGGAGGTCGAGCGCCACATATTCGGATATGGCACCGGCAACCGAAGCCATCGGGCCGACCTCGGCCGCCTGTGTCGCTTTTAGCATATCCCTTATGATTGGCGGGGCTAATTGATCGTCAGGTAGAGGCGAAAGCGATGTAAGGAAATCGGGATGATTTCTGATGTATGATTCGATATAGCCACGATGATTGCAGACCGACTGAAACGCCTGTTGTGAGTGGTCGGCGTCGCAGGAGATCAGGAGGTCGGTTTCCTTGACATGGACAGTGAACGATACAAGACCACTTGTGGATATCCGGTTCCTGTACGTCCTTTCTTGGTAGTCCATAGAGGATATTATTCTGCCTCGATGTTCTTATAGCTGAACTGTGTAGACCCAGCTCCCAGAAGTAGGTCTGCATCTTTCCGCAGTTGATCGCTCAATTCAAGTTGAAGGTCAGTACCCAGGAAAACAAGGACGTCGCTCCCGCTGTTGACGAGACGGATGTATGCGTCACGCTTCCCTCTATGGCGAGAAAGCAACTCGCGCAGAGACTCGATATCTTTTTCCTCTATCTTTGAAATATCGACGGTAAAGTGGACCACATCATAAGCGTTGCTAACCGCATCGCCCAGGCCTGCAATCTCGGAGGCAATCACCTTTACACCCTCTTCACCCGCGTCTATCACTCCCTTAACTAAAATGGGCTCTTCAGAGTGAACAAAACCGAACGACTTCGTGTATAAGTCGGCAAAACATATGACGGTGACGGAGCCCTTCAAATCTTCAATCGTTATATAGGCCATTACATCTTTTCGCTTCGTCGTCACCTCACGAATGTTATTGACCACTCCGCCGAATACAACTGTATCACGGTCCTTTCTGTCACCAATTGTCGAAGTGTCCACATTAGCCACCGTCCGAAGCTTTTCAGCAAAGCGGAGAAGCGGGTGCCCGGTAATATAGAACCCGAGTGTTGCCTTCTCGTGGGCAAGTAATTCTTCGTGATCCCATTCCGCGACTTCCTCCATCGAACCCTGCACGATGTCATCACGCGTTGTCCCGTCGCCTTCTATTTGATCCAAGAAACTTGTCTGCCCGCTCGACTTCTCTTTTTGCCGCCTCTGTGCCGCATCCACCATTCCATCATAGCACTTCATCAGCTGGCTTCTGCGATAGCCGAGCGAATCGAAAGCGCCGCATTTGATCAGACTTTCGATCATCCTTTTATTGATCTTCTTCAGATCAACTCGGCTACAGAAGTCATCGAACGTCGAAAATTTTCTCTCCTGTTCCCGCACGGATATGATCGACTCAATCGCGCCCACACCCACATTCTTGACAGCGGCAAGGCCGAAACGTATGTGAAGCCCGCTGACACTGAAATCGCTCTGAGACTCGTTGATGTCGGGGGGAAGCACGTTTATGCTCATGTCCTTGCAGCTATTTATGTACTTGATGATCTTATCTCTGTTGTCCTTTTCACTCGTGAGCAGGGCTGCCATAAATTCGACGCCATAATTGGCCTTAAGGTAAGCTGTCTGGTAAGATATCATGGCGTACGCGGTGCTGTGAGACTTGTTGAATCCGTATTCCGCAAATGTTTCCATTTGCTGCCAGATTTTTCTCGCCTTTTTTTCGGGTATGTTTCTCTTCCTCGCGCCTTCGAGAAACTTCGGCCTCTCCTTTTCCATTTCCGATGTCTTCTTCTTGCTCATGACCTTCCGCAGTATGTCCGCTTCCGCCATCGTATAGCCGCCGATTGCACTGGCGATCTGCATTACCTGTTCCTGGTATATGATGACGCCATAAGTCTCCTTCAGTATCTCCTTCAGCTCCGGCATTTCGTAAACGATTTTTGTCCTTCCCTGCTTGCGAGCGATAAATTCGGGCACCATATTCATCGGACCGGGCCTGTAAAGCGCGATGAGCGCGATGATCTCCTCGATGCAGTCGGGCTTCATATTGAGAAGGATATCCTTCATGCCCGCACTCTCAAGCTGGAATATTCCATCAGTATTGCCCCTCATCAACAGCTCAAAAGTCTTCTGATCGTGTAGGTCGATCTTGTCGATGTCGATCTCCTGCCCCCTTCCCTCTTTTATGAAATCGAGGGTATTCTTGATCACTGTCAGGGTTTTGAGTCCGAGAAAATCGAATTTCGTGAGGCCAACGGTCTGCAGGTCCATCATTGAAAATTGCGTGACTATTTCATCCTTGGGACTCTTGCAGAGCGGCACGCGTTCAACAAGCGGCACATCGGAAATGACGACGCCGGCCGCATGGGTCGACGAATGGCGATTCAGTCCTTCGAGCGCCCTTGACAGGGCAAGTAGCTTTCGCACCTTCTCGTTCTTCTTCTCCTCCTCCTGGAGGCGCGGCTCGCTCTGTATTGCCATGTCGAGCGATATGTTGAGAACGTTCGGCACGAGCTTCGCGATACCGTCCACTTCCCCGTAGGGTATGTTCAGCGCCCTTCCCACATCACGTATAACCGCCTTGGCCTGCATCTTGCCGAACGTAATGATCTGCGCAACCTTATCGCTTCCATACTTCTCTGTGACATACCTGATGATTTCATCGCGCCCATCCTGGCAAAAATCGATATCGATGTCAGGCATACTTATGCGATCGGGATTCAGGAATCTCTCAAAGAAGAGCCCGTACCGGATCGGGTCTATATTGGTAATGCCGATAGAATAGGCCACGAGGCTTCCAGCTGCGGACCCCCTGCCGGGGCCGACGGGAATATTCCTCCCTTTCGCGTAGTTCACAAAATCGGACACTATCAGAAAATAACCCGCAAATCCCATCGACTTTATTATACCAAGTTCGTCCTGCAGCCGCTTTTCATACTGCTCGCGGACTGCACCGTCGTCTTTGCCGTTCATGATGCGAGGGAGTAGCTTCTCCAGTCCCTCTCGCGCGCTGAGAGACAGATGGTCGTCGAGGGATTCATTCGTGCTCACTTCAAAATGAGGCAGAGAGATGGTCCCGAAGTCAAAGGTCAGGTTGCATTTCTCGGCAATAACAAGCGTATTATCGACGGCGTCTGGAATATCTTTGAAAAGCCGACGCATCGTTTCTGGCGAACGGAAAA
>DATJBN010000131.1:0-4762 GCA_035515335.1 Syntrophales bacterium
AAGACAACGATGATTACGTTAAAAACTGTAAGCATCATGGACGAGGTTCAGGAACTCTCGTGGTTCGCAATATTGCAGAATGCCTTGCCGATCCTCGCTATCATGGCAGAAAATGATAGGATTGTAGACAACAAGAAGGTCTTGCAGTTCATCGGCCATCTGTTTTCGGGGGGGAAGAGAAACCGACTTATCTCACTTGATAGCGGTCATGCTATACAATTTGAAAAGCCCAATCAGGTTGCTGCTGCAATTCTGGATTTTATTCAGCAGAGGCGACCCGAAAAAAGCATCTCATCTATTAAGAATTAAATATCCGTATGTAATGGGCTGTCGTATTCGCTAAACTACCCCAGCTATGATTCCCGATTCCATCGGATACTGGGGGGTAATGCGTTTAATCTCTTTCGCCCCGGCTCGGGCAAGCATCTCTTTTATCTCTCCTTCGGTATATGATCGCCCGCTTGAAGTTCCCAAAAGCATATTCAGGGAAAAGAGGGCCGCATGGAGTGGGCTGTTTCTGCCATCGTCGAGGATGAACTCATGGATCAAAAGAAGGCCTCCGGGCTTCAGAACTGAAGCGGCCTTCGCAACTATCTTCTCACATTCTTCGGGACCCTCCGCATGGAGGATCTGTGAAAGCCACGCTACATCGTATTTCCCCGGGATATCGTCTTTCAGATAATCGCCAGCTACGAAATCAATTCTGTCCGCAAGACCGAACTTCTCGATAGTTTTCCTTGCATAAGTTTCACTTGTCGGAAGATCATAGACGGATGCCTTGAGATCCGGATTGTTAAGGCAGAAGTATATGGCATATGTGCCCGGACCGCCGCCGAGATCGAGTAGACGGCTCCTGCCAGAGAGGTCTATAGTATTCACCAGGCGGGGCGCCAGGTTGGATGCTATGTTGAACATGCCCATGAGGAAGCTCTCGCGCGCCTCTTCGTCGCTCCCTGATGATCTCGTCCTCATGGGGCTCCCGGTCTTTACCGCTTCATTGAGTTTCAGCCATGAGAGGGCGAGGTGGTGATGGTGCATGATGATGTGCCCAATATACTCCGGGGAATCCTTCGAGAGAAGCGCCCTGCCGGAAGGAGTGTTTGAGTATCTCTCGCCATTTTTTACGAGAAGATTCATGGCAGAGAGAGCATTGAGGAGCATTGCAACTCCTCTTCCCTTCGCATCCAACCTTCGCGCGATTTCATCACTACCCAGCACTTCCCCGCCTATTATGGTGAAAATCCCGAGATTCACCGCAGCATGAATCGTAAAAGAGCGCCAGTAGTGTCCCGATTCCCCGATCAGTTTGCCGGGACTCCATGCCGGTGTGTCCATACAGCCTCTTCCTATTTTTCTTTTCCGTAATGTTCGTCAATCCAGGACTTGTATTCGCCGCTTCGGATATTCTCGATCCATTGCTTGTTCTCAAGGTACCAGGCTATCGTTTTCCTGATACCGGATGCAAAGGATTCACGCGGCTTCCACTTCAGTTCTTTCTGCACCTTGCTGAAGTCGATTGCATACCTGCGGTCATGCCCTGGTCTGTCCTTCACAAATGTGATCAGTTTTCTCCGCGACATCTTGTCAGGACGCGGCATGATCTCGTCCAGGATATCGCAGATCACCTCCACGATAACGATATTCTCCATCTCGGAATTGCCGCCGATATTGAACGTCTCGCCCCTTTCGCCGGACTGCATGATCGCCCAGATCGCCTCGCAGTGATCCTTCACGTACAGCCAGTCACGTACATTCTTTCCGTCTCCGTAAACTGGCAGGGGTTTACCCTCCAGGGCGTTTAAGATCATCAGCGGAATCAGCTTTTCCGGAAACTGGTAAGGGCCGTAATTGTTTGAGCAGTTCGTAATGACGACGGGAAGGCCATAGGTCTCATGATACGCGCGTACCAGATGATCCGAAGCCGCCTTCGACGCCGAATACGGGCTGTTCGGCCGGTATGGCGTCTCTTCCGTAAAATGACCCGTCTCGCCGAGGCTGCCGAAGACCTCATCGGTGCTTACATGATGAAAGAGTAGAAATCCGTCTTTCCTCGCCCTCGCAACTTCAAGGAGGTAGAATGTTCCGATGATGTTTGTGAAGATAAAGTTCTCCGGCCTCTTGATCGACCTGTCGACATGCGACTCCGCAGCGAAATGGCATACCGCATCGATCTTGAAATCACGGAAAATCTTCTCCACGCTGTCAGCGTCGCAGATATCCACCTTCTGAAAGATATACCTGGCGCCGTACTGTTCGTCCAGGTCTCTCAGGTTTTCAGGATTCCCGGCATAGGTAACCTTGTCTACATTAATTATCCGGCCGGAGAATCCCGTTTCGCCAAGCACATAGCGTATGAAGTTGCTGCCTATGAACCCGCAGCCGCCGGTAACCATCAGATTGTTGATATTCACGTCCTCTCCTCTCTTATGATTCTATATCAGCTTTTTCGGGAAAGCGATGACTTTCCCCATTTGTCCGTTCTATATGTACGTTCTTCCACCAATATACCTCTTCTTGTAATAGGTCCACGACAAATGATCCACACGGATCTTCTTGCCCTTCCCCGGCGCATGGATAAATCGTCCGTCTCCCACGTACACGCCGACATGGGTCGCCTTGCCCTTGCCTGCTGTCGCAAAGAATACAAGGTCTCCCCTCAAAAGGTCGTTTTTCTCAACAGGTGTCCCCACATCGTACTGTTCCTTGGACGAACGGGGAAGATCGAGGCCGTTTAGCTGATAAACCGTCATCGATAGCCCGCTGCAGTCAAATCCTGTGTTCGGCGAGGAACCGCCCCAGAGATACGGAACCCCCACGAAACTCTCCGCCGTCTTTATAAGCTCTTCCCTGATGTAATTGTCGCCGTGCTTCTGCTGTCGTGCAACGGCATATTCATCAGGGCTGACAATGTAGAATTCGTCGATCACTCCGGCAGACTTGAGGCTCTCGGCCTTCTGCCGCGCAATGGCCTTCGAAGGGTAATTACCGAAACGCACCTTGTATAGACCGGCCCGGGCAACGAAATAAGTGGCATCCAATCCCCTGGCCTGAAGCTGGTCGGTCAGGCGTGCCGCGTTTTCGACGTCGGCAAAGGCGCCGACCTGAATAGCATAGGCCATACGGGCGAGAGGCTTTTCAATCACCTTGGGACGACTGCTGTAAGCCTTCCTGCCCGCGCAGCCGGCGACAAGAAGAACCGTGAGGAAGAGAACACCTGTTATGTTCAGGAATAATCGCACATTCAGAGCGGTTCTATTCTTGATACTATATATAGCGGTCATCTTTTTCAAAATCTGAACCTTCAGCGCTGGAACTTATCTGCCCAGTTTTCCAAGACCAGTCTCCGCGCTTCCTCCGATGTCGATATCAAACCTTCGAGCTGCGCATCTTCAACGGCTTCAAGTATCTCACCGAAGATAGGCCCCGGGGGCAAACCCATAGCGACGAGGTCGTCGCCGGTTAAGAGCCGCGGAGGGTGCAGTTCTTCATCGCTCGTCTCCGCAAGCTGTCTTACGCAGAAGTCATGGCTGTCGAGAAATCCGTGGCTCGCGACACAATCCAGGCGATGAAGCTCAAGATGAAGTGGGAAGTCAGGTATTCGGAGGAACCGCTTCAGTTTGTTCGGCCTCATATCTTCAACGTTCATGAAACGCATATGATAATGTATCAGTGCGAGAATGGTATCCACATCCGCCCGGGGAAATTTTAGTCGTCGCATCACGGAGTCTGCAATCCGCTCCCCTTCGCGTACGTGGCCGTAAAAGTGGATACCCGCATCATCAACGGAGCCCGTGTCTGCCTTGCCCACGTCGTGCAGGAGGACACCCCAGGCCAGGCGCGAATCGGTTTCCCCATTCTCTCCCTCGGGCAGCAGATCGAGCATCCTCATCGTGTGTTCCCAAACATCGCCTTCCGGGTGAAATTTGGGCGGTTGTTCAACACCGCTCAGGGCGGCAACCTCGGGAAGAATCTCGTTAAGGAGGCCGGTCTGTCCCATCATCTCCATTCCGCGGCGTGCGCCTCCGCGCGTGAGGAGCTTCGTCATCTCATCACGAATGCGCTCCGCACTGATGCGCTTTATCTCAGAAGCATGCCTCTTGATCGCCTGGAATGTGTTCGGTTCGATCTCGTAGTCGAGGTTTGCGGAAAAGCGGATTGCGCGGAGCATCCTTAAATGATCCTCGGCAAAACGCTCGTCCGGATTTCCGATCGTCCTTATTATGTGGTCCTCGATGTCCTTCCTGCCACCGACAAAATCGATGATTTCACCTGAGAGCGGATCCATGAGCAGGGCGTTGAAGGTGAAATCGCGTCTGCACACATCGCCCTTCGCGGAGGTAAATTCCACGTGCGAGGGGCGGCGTCCGTCCTCATAGCCGCTCTCCCTACGGAAGGTTGCAACTTCATAGGTATTGCCATCTTCAACGACAAGCACGACACCGAAGCTTATACCTACAGGGACAGTGTGCGGGAAAAGCGACGATACATCCCCGGGACGCGCGGAGGTAACGATGTCGTAATCTCCCGGCTCCACACCGCGGAGGAGATCACGCACGCATCCGCCCACGAAATATGCTTCATGTCCCGCATCCCTAAGGCGCTTCAAGATTCCGGCTGCCGTCTCACGGGACGCCTTCAATTTTTCGGAACCAGACAAGGATCGTTTTCCCCTTTGATAATCATGGCGCGAAGAAGGTCTTATTCGGCGGAGAGAGGCGAGAAGAAATGCGTCACCAGTCTGTAGCCCGAGCCGACGCGATGT
>DATJBN010000132.1:0-7569 GCA_035515335.1 Syntrophales bacterium
GTGAAAATCAGGCCTGCCACATAGCCGTCTCAACCCTGTCAAGCGTCTCCCTGGCAGGAGAAGTTGCCCGTCTCGCACCGAAGGATCTCTGCATCGTCGGAAAGACAGAAACAGAAAACATCGGCATCGACAAGATTGTCAAGAACACAATCACCAACCCCTCCATCCACATCCTGATTGTCGCCGGTAAAGACCCCGAAGGCCACCGAAGCGGCGCCACACTTCTATCCCTGTGTGAAAGCGGTGCGGATAAGAGTATGAGAGTAATCGGGTCGCCGGGAAGGCGGCCGGTATTAAAGAATGTCACACGGGAGGAAGTGGAGGCCTTCCGTAACCAAGTCGAGGTCGTTGATATGATTGGATGCCAGGACGCCAAGGATGTGGCGGGGAAGGTCAAGTCCTTTGCCAAGAAGATACACCTTTCCTGTGGAAAGAAAAAATTTGCCCGAGTCGTGAAACCTTTGAACATTGCCCCTATTGAAGTCATTCAAGCGGAAGAAATAGCAAAGGTGGAGCTGGACAAGGCAGGATACTTCGTCATCCTTCCCATGCGAGGAAAGGGGATCATCTCAGTCGAGCACTACACCAATGACAACCGGCTTCTTAGGGTCGTTGAAGGACAAGATGCCGGCAGCCTGTTGATGCTTATTTCGGTGGCCTCGGAACGGCAGCGTTTGGCAGTCTAAAGGTCACACAGCTATTGTAGAGCAAGGCGGCCGGCTGAAAAAATTAGCACCATGATCAGCGGAACACAATGTGCGTTAAATGGCAGAACAATTGTAGGTATAACCTACCAATAGACAGAAAGACAAAAGATCGTAAAAAATAGGCAGTAGAGCACTCACCTAACCATGGATCCTACTCGAGGCGGCACCCTTTTGTAGTCCTTAAACAAATTCTGATACACCGCCGTTCCTATCAAACCCCTTGACACCGGATTCCCATCTTTCTATACTCATTCAGTGTAAAATAACATCTTATTAAGTGTTTCAGATATGCCTGGCATTCGCACACATTACTGCTTTATCCTTGCGTTTCTGGTGCTCCTGTTCATGCCCTTACAGGGAGCAGCCCATGAAGAAGCACTCACCCCTGATGAAAAGATTATCGTCGTCGGCGGCAATCAAAACTATCCGCCTTATGAGTTTATCGACAGGGATGGAATCCCATCAGGATACAACATTGACCTCACCAGGGCTATCGCGGACCTGATGGGGTTCAAAGTGACGTTTCGACTTGGAGCATGGAAGGATGTCCGCAAGGCCCTGGAGACGGGGGACGTTGATATACTCCAGGGCATGTCGTACTCGGAAGGAAGAGAAAAGGTAGTAGATTTTGTTCGCCATACTGTTGTGAACCATTCCATATTTGCCAGGCAGGGCGTGCCGGCTGTTCACTCATTGGAAGAGCTTGAAGGAAAGGAAGTTGCCTTTCAAGGCCGCGGGTTCATTCATGACTATCTTGCAGAAAAGAATCTGAATGTGAAACCCGTGTTGACCGATACACCGGCGGAGGCATTGCGCCTGGTTGCTTCCGGCAAGTATGATTATGCGGTCGTTGCGAATTTCCCGGCCGCATATATTATCAAAGAACTGCGGCTCACCAACGTTGTGCCCGTTGCGAAAAGCGTTATTTCCGTGGATTACTGTTATGCCGTGAAGAAAGGCAATACGGAGCTGCTGGCCCGCTTCGACCAGGGCCTTGCTATCCTCAGGCAGACGGGACAGTATCAGGCGATACACGACAAGTGGCTCGGAGTTCTTGAGCCTCAGGGCACTCCCTGGGACAAGGTCATCGAATATGGCTCTATTGTGGTTATCCTGTTTCTAATTATACTTGCATTGGCATTCTTATGGTTGAGAACCCTCCGGAAGCAGGTGGCAATCAGGACTGAAGCCCTTGAAAGGGAGGTTCAGGAAAGAAAGCGCGCCATGGAAGAGCTGCGACATCAGCAGCAGCAGCTGGTGCAGGCAGACAAAATGGCAACCCTCGGCATCCTGGTATCTGGAGTAGCCCATGAAATCAATAATCCCAACGGCTTGATCCTCCTCAACATGCCGCTCATCATTGATTATTTTAAGGATACCGAAGCAATTGTCGGGGCCTACTATAAAGAGCATGGCGACTTTCAGGCGGCGGGACTGCCCTATTCGCGACTTCATACCAAACTGCCGGCAAAACTTTCAGAAGTGCAGGACGGCGCGAAGAAGATCAGACGCATCGTGGACGACCTGAAGGATTTTGCAAGGCGCGATGAGTCGGAGCACAATGACTTATTGGATTGTAATGTCACCGTCCAAAAAGCAGTAAGGCTTGTCGAAAATACAATACAGAAGTCGACAAGCCGTTTCGTCGAACGATATACAGAGGCAATTCCGAAAATCAAGGGAAACGCACAGCGCATCGAACAGGTTGTGGTGAACTTGATACTGAATGCATGTCAGGCCCTGAAAAATAGTGAGGCAGGGATATACATTCATACGGCTTACGACCGGCAAAGAGGAGACGTCGTTTTGGAAATTCGCGACGAGGGCGAGGGGATCGCACCCGAAAACCTGGCGCGTCTGACAGATCCTTTTTTCACCACCAAGAGAGACAGGGGCGGCACGGGACTTGGGCTTTCGGTTTCGGACGGCATAATCAAAGAGCACCGGGGCGCACTTGAGTTTGCGTCGACCCCGGGGCAGGGTACGACGGTCACCATTCGCCTTCCTGCTGTCCCTGATGCTGTAACTGAAGCGGTCACTGAAGCTGTGACTGAAACTGTCACTGAAGAGGTGAAGGCATGAACCAAAAAGCGTATCCCGCATTCGGTGTTTTGCTCGTTGATGATGAGCCCGCATGGCTCGATTCTCTGAGTCTTTCCCTCGAAAGAATTGCGGGCGTAACAAATACCATTCTTTGCGGGGACAGCAGGCAGGTTATGGACATCCTTTCAAAACAGGATGTCGGTCTCGTCCTCCTTGACCTTACGATGCCGCACCTTACGGGCGAAGAGCTGTTGGGACTGATCGCGGAACAGCATCCTCAAATTGCGGTGATTGTCATCACGGGAATGAATCAGATTGAGACCGCAGTCAGATGTATGAAACTCGGCGCCTTTGAATACTTTGTCAAGACCGCGGAAGAGGATCGGCTTGTTACGGGAGTCTTTCATGCCATAAGGATGGTTGAACTTCAGCGGGAGAACCAGGAGATAGGAAGCCGTCTTTTGGACGGTTCCCTTGAATACCCTGAGGCATTCGCGAGTATCAAGACAAAGAGCAAAAAAATGCTTTCCATTTTCCTGTACATTGAATCGATAGCAAAGGGCGCTCAACCGATTCTCATCACCGGCGAGAGCGGCGTGGGAAAAGAGCTGGTGGCGCAGGTGAGCCATGAAATCAGCGGGTGTACGGGCGAAATGGTTTGCGTAAATGTTGCGGGGCTGGACGACAATGTATTCACAGATACGCTTTTCGGTCATTTGAAGGGGGCATATACCGGCGCCGACAGCGCCCGAAGGGGCATGATAGAAGAAGCCGCGAATGGTACCCTGTTTCTGGATGAAATCGGTGATCTGAGCATATCATCGCAAGTCAGATTATTGCGCGTCCTCCAGGAAGGCGAGTACTATCCCCTGGGCAGTGACAAGCCGAGACGGAAGACGGCAAGGGTCATTGTGGCAACAAATCAGGACATATCGGCGAAGCTTGCCGCCGGCCAGTTCAGAAAGGATCTCTACTATAGGCTGCAGACCCACAGGGTAAATATACCGCCGCTCCGGGATAGGAAAGAGGATCTGCCTGTGCTTCTGGATGCCTTTCTCGAAGAAGCGGCGAGGGACTTTGCGAGGAAGAAGCCGGCGGTGCCGAAAGAATTATTGCATCTCCTGGAGACGTATCCATTTCCCGGCAATGTCCGGGAATTGAGATCCATGGTATATGACGCGGTATCGCGGCACAGGTCGGGCATCCTCTCGATGGATTCCTTTATAAGAGCCATGGGCCGGGAGGAATTTTTGGATGTTCCCGTCACTTCCGGAAAAGCGGATGAGACAAATATCTTTGCCGGCTTCGGTACGCTGCCGACATTTAACGCTGCCCTCAAACTTCTCGTCGACGAAGCGATGGTGCGGGCAAAGGGCAATCAGTCTCTTGCGGCCCGCCTGCTGGGCATATCCCAATCGGCATTGAACAAACGGCTGAAAAGGACGGAAACGCCCTCCGAGCCAGATTAGAGAAGCCTATGAAATAATTCATACCCGCTATATTCGGCAATATGCTTCACTCCTCCGTATTTATTTATGATTTCCAGAAATATCTCTCAATGCCTATAATTTTTTTCATACCCCGAAAACGGATGACATTGAACCTGCCATTACAGTTTTCACTGTAATATCAATGTGTTTTTAACAATTCCCACCCCTGGCATCCCTCTTGCTTTTTATGATGACAAAACCAGGCAGTAAAAGCCCTGGTGGCGGTTCGGCAATTCAAATTGCGTGGAGCAGCCGAAATCTAAAAAGCAGGAAAGGACAAGCACCATGACTGAACGAGAAGCAGAAGATGCCAAGAGCTGGGTGAATAGGGCCGTGGCTTTTTATAAAGCTTCCGGGAAAAGAATAGCCTTGGCTGAATTTACAAACCCCTACGGTGAGTTTGTTCAGGATGAAATGTATATCTACGTGTTAAACCCCAATGGAACCATGCTCGCACACGGGGTGAATGAAAAGTTTGTTGGTGAGGATTTCACTGACGTCAAGGATTATGACGGCAAGGGTTTTATCAAAGAAATCGTCAGAAGCGCCAACGCCGAGGGGAGCGGGTGGGTTTACTACAAATGGTACCACCCAATAACCGGACAGGTGCTGCCCAAGGCGACGTATTTTGAAAAGGTCGATGACCTGATCATTTGCAGCGGCGACTATAAGGAATACCCTATGGGCGTAACCCTTCTCCATGATCCGATGCTCAACAAAGGCACCGCCTTCACCGAGTCTGAACGCCATGCGTTGAAACTCCGCGGTCTTCTGCCGCCTCATGTTCAAACGCAGGAAGAGCAGGCCGGGCGTGTGATGGACAATTTCCGGAAGAAACCCAGCGACCTGGAACGATATATCCAGCTTGTCAGTCTTCAAGACCGCAATGAGACTCTATTCTACTACGTCCTGATGAACAATATCGAAGAGATGATGCCCGTTATCTACACACCTACTGTCGGCAAGGCCTGCCAGGAATTCGGCCATATATTCCGACGTCCCCGCGGCCTTTATCTGTCGCTCCAGGACAAAGGCAGCATCGCCAAAATTCTGGAGAACTGGCCTTACAAGGACGTCCGTGTCATTGTCGTGACTGACGGCGAACGAATCCTTGGCCTTGGCGATCTCGGCGCTTTCGGCATGGGCATCCCGGTTGGGAAGCTCTCACTCTATACGGCCTGCGCCGGCATTCATCCGTCATACACCTTGCCGGTATTCCTGGACGTCGGCACGGAAAATAAGGCCTTGCTTAATGATCAGCTGTACACTGGCATCTTCCAGAAGCGCGTCCGTGGAAAGGCTTACGATAAATTCGTGGCTGAATTCATCAGAGCCGTGCAGAAAGTTTTCCCGCGGGCTCTTATTCAGCTCGAGGATTTCGCAAACATCAATGCCTTCCGTCTACTCGACGAATTCAAAAACCGGTCATGCCTGTTCGATGATGACATTCAGGGCACCGCCGCAGTGACGCTGGCAGGTGTTTATTCCGCACTTCGCCTGACCAAGGGTGAGTTCAAGAATCAAACATTTCTTTTCCTTGGCGCCGGCGAGGCCGGGATCGGCATTGGCGACCTGATCGTCTCCGCGCTCGTAGACGAAGGCATGCCCGAGGAAGAAGCCCGCAAACACTGTTGGTTTATCGATTCCAAGGGTCTGGTGGTGAAAAGCCGCAAGGATCTTGCCTCACATAAACTCCCCTACGCCCATGAAAATCCACCATGTCCGGACCTGCTTTCGGCTATTCATTCGCTGAAACCTACCGCGCTTATCGGGGTGTCGGGTACTCACAAAGGCTTCACACAGCAGATTGTGGAAGAGATGTCGAGGTTGAACGAGCGCCCGATCATATTTGCACTCTCAAATCCGACCTCTAAGGCAGAATGCTCGGCAGAAGAGGCTTATACCTGGTCAGACGGCCGCGCAATCTTCGCCAGCGGGAGCCCATTTCCGCCCTTCACTTACAAGGGAAAGACCTTCGTGTCGGGTCAAGGCAATAATGCTTATATATTCCCCGGGGTAGGTCTGGGCGCCGTTGCCTGTGAGGCGAAACGCATCACCGACCGGATGTTCCTTGCGTCGGCAAGGTCGCTGGCCCGTCAGGTCTTGGAAAGTGACCTCGCACAGGGCCGCATCTATCCATCGTTGAAGAGAATTCAGGAAGTTTCCGCTGTCATCGCAGCTGACGTCGCCGAGGTCGCCTACTGCGAGGGCCTGTCGCGCAAGAAAAAACCAGCGAATCTGCTGGAGTACATCAAGTCGCAGATGTACAAGCCAGTTTATCAAAAATACGTATAAAAGGAGTGATGAAGATGAAGAAATTATTGGGCCTCATTGCATTTAGTTTGCTGATCGGCCTCTTCACAGTCAACGTATCCGCTCAGGAATCAATTAAATTGACTGTACCCCTTCCTCTTACGGGGTCCCAGGCAACATTCGGTGAGATAGAAAAAAGGGCTTACGAGATTGCCATGGAGGAAATTAATGCAGCAAGAGGCATAAAGGGCAGGAAGCTTCTGCTGGATTTCGAGGACTCTAAGGGCAAACCGGAAACTTCAAGGTCTATTGCGGAAAAACTGATCGACGTGAATAGACAGCCGATTATTTTCGGTGAATACAGCTCCTCGTGCTCAGAGGCCCTGGCAGAATTGGCAGAAAAAAGGAGAGTTCCTTATCTTGTAGTTACAGGCGCGGCGGACGACATCACGCAACAGAAATACAGGTACGTCTTTCGTATGAATCCTACAACAGCCTATTATACGAGCGGTCTGATGTCATTTCTCAAGAAGGTCGTTAAGCCTGCGACTATAGCAATCCTTTATGAGAGTTCTGATTTCGGGATCTCAGGAGCAGAGGACATGTCCAAGCAGGCGAGAAAGGCGGGCATAAAAATAGTGTTGAAGGAGCCGTACGACAGGGAAACCATCGACTACGTTACGTATGATGTTAGACCTGTTCCAGATATCAGACTGATGCTCGCAAAGGTAAAGGCGTCGAATCCCGATGTTATTTATATGGTCTCCTATGCGATGGATGCCGTTGAGATTATGCGGGAACTGCGAGACCGCAGGATTGACGCAAGGCTCTATGCCGGCGGCGCCGCAGGCTTCGCGGTCCCGGACTTCATCCAGGGAGCCAAAGATGCCGCAGACTACGTGGTCACGACGACGCTCTGGAGTCCATGGAGCACGTATCCGGGTGCGCGGGAGTTCGCAGAAAAGTATAAAAAACGGTTTGGGGATTACCCCTCTTATCACGGAGTCGAAGCCTATTCGGCGCTTTATGTAATAAAGAATATTCTCGAAAGGGCAAGGACCTGGAAACCCGAAGAT
>DATJBN010000133.1:0-5148 GCA_035515335.1 Syntrophales bacterium
GGGATGTAATATCTATTGTTCGATTGCATTAAGGCCTGCGATAGCTCCTCTCTATGCCCCGCAGATCACGCTTATGACCGGGGTTGTTGTTGCTGACCTTGTATCCCGATATTGTCCTGGCGTTACGCTCAAGTGGCCGAATGACGTGGAGATAGGGGGAAAGAAGATTTGCGGCATCCTCACGGAGATGAGTGCTCACAGACAGGATAAGGTAGATTTCATCGTTGTGGGGATAGGGGTAAATGTCAACATCAGGAGAAACGATCTTGATGGAACGATTCGCGACACGGCAACTTCGCTTGCGGATGAAACAGGGCAGAATGTATCGCGTCTTGATCTGGCAGTTAGGTTATTCGACAGGTTCGATGCCTTGTATGCGCAGTTAATGCATGCGGGATTCGGTCCCGTAAAGGATGCATGGTTATCATGCTGCGGCATGATGGGGAAACAGGTCAAAGTCGTATTCAATAATAGCGTAGAGTCGGGTAAGGTAACAGGCATCGATGATTATGGCGCTCTCTTGATCTCGGACGAAAAGGGAGGGATAAAGAGGATTATGGCGGGCGATGCATCAGTGCTTAAGACTTGAATCCGGCAGCGAGCCTATTCCCCGTGGCTTGCCACGGGGTAAGCGAGCGAATGGGGAACATAATTATTCCTTAAGGATCGGAGATTCTGTGCAGCTTTCTGCGGAGAATCTTCAATTAGACAGTGAACCGGGTAGAATGATCATCATGAGGACTTGACATATGCTTCTGGTTATTGATGTCGGCAATACAAATACCGTTCTTGGACTTTATGACGGCGATGAGCTGGTTCACGACTGGCGAATCAGGACAGTCGTTGATCATACGGTTGATGAATACGGCATGTTGATCTACAACCTTTATAAGAACAGCAGGATCAGGCCGAGAGCCATCAAGGACATCATCATTTCCTGCGTGGTTCCCACGATGCTCAACATCCTGGAACCCCTGTGCGAGAAATACTTCAATGTGAAACCGCTGATCGTGGGACCTGGGATCAAGACGGGCATGCCCATTCTTTATGATAATCCTAAGGAAGTGGGCGCGGACAGGATCGTGAACGCGGTTGCGGCCTATGATAAGTACGGAGGTGATATTATCATCATCGATTTCGGCACGGCCACCACTTTCGATTACGTGTCGAAGAAGGGGGAGTACATGGGAGGGTGCATCGTCCCGGGCATCATGATAGCCAGTGAGGCCCTGTTCAGCAAGGCCGCCAAACTTCCCAGGGTGGAAATCGCGAGGCCCAAATCGGTCGTCGGGAAGGACACCGTGAGCAGCATGCAGGCGGGCATACTGTTCGGCTATGCGAGCCTTGTCGACGGCCTGATCGACCGCATCAGAGCAGAGGTCATGTCGGATGCGAAGGTGATAGCGACAGGTGGGCTCGCAAAAGTCATTTCCCACGAGACGAAGAGTGTAAATGTAGTCGATCAAATGCTGACGCTGGAAGGACTCCGCATTCTCCATAGGAGAAACATCGAGCACTAGCGAAATCGTTCCGTGCTTGGTGGTGTGTCGCCCCGCGTTGCGGCAGTTTCAAGGATTGAGACGACCGATAACTATGTTGAAGGTGGGCTTGACAGGCGGCATCGCCTCTGGAAAATCAACTGTGGCCCGGATGTTCGAGGATAAAGGGGCCTATCTCATAGATTTTGACTTGCTGGGCCATCTCGCGGAGTCGCCGGACCAGCCGGCATGGAAAGCGATCGTCGAGTACTTCGGTAGCGACGCTCTCCGCGAAGACGGAACCATTGACAGGGGAAAGCTCGGCAAGATCGTTTTTTCTGACCCCGACAAACTCTCCGTTCTCAACAGCATTGTCCATCCCGCCGTGTATGCTCTGTGGCGCCGGATGCTTGCAGATGTCGAGAAAAGAGATACGCGGGCGATAGTAATTGCAGACATTCCTCTCCTCATCGAGACGAAGGCCCAGCACCTGTTTGACCTAATCATCCTGGTATATGTTCCTGCCGATGTTCAGATAGAACGACTTGTCGAAAGAGATGAGTTCAGCCGAGCCGAGGCTGAAAAAAGGCTTGCAGCGCAAATGCCCATCGATGAGAAGATTTCTCAGGCGGACTTTGTCATCAACAATCGCGGCCCCGTGGAGAAGACGCGGGCCGTTGTGAATGCCCTGTGGGACGAGCTTCTGGCGCGCGAAGAGAGGATGAGTAGAGCACGGTGAGAGAATAACTTATTTCTACCTCAGGGAGGAAATGATGATAGAGAAGAATGTAACAGCCGCTTTTTGCAAAAAGGTATCAGAGCCGGTTGTCGGAGAGAACTCATATGTGCACCCACTTGCAGCCGTAATCGGGAACGTAATCCTGGGCAGGAATGTCATGGTATCTCCCATGGCCTCTGTCCGGGGAGACGAGGGGCAGCCGCTTGTGATCGGCGATGACTCGAACGTCCAGGACGGGGTCGTGATCCATGCACTGGAGACCGAGATGAATGAGAAGCCGGTGGGGAAAAACCTTTATGACGTTGGCGGAAGGAAGTACGCCGTTTATGTCGGGGACAGGGTCTCCCTTGCGCATCAGGTCCAGATTCATGGACCGGCCGTTGTCATGGACGATACCTTCGTGGGCATGAAGTCGTTGGTATTCAGGTCCTTCGTAGGTAAGAAATGTGTTATCGAACCAGGCGTAATACTCATGGGAGTGACGGTGCCGGAAGGCCGCTACGTACCGGCCGGCTCCGTAATCAAAGAGCAGGCAAAGGCGGATCAGCTTCCGGCAATAACGGAAGATTATCCGATGAAAAATCTGAACAAGGGAGTCGTTCACGTCAACACATCCCTTGCGAAAGGATATCTGGCAAGGAAATAGCGAGAAGCAGCGATCGCAGAGATAGACAGCGAATGCCGGTTCGTGTCTTTTAAATCTTGACCGAGTATGCAAGAAGATGTGGGAACTTGTCGGTATATTCGTTTCCTCTTTCATCATTGCCTTCTCCGGGGCCATGATGCCCGGGCCCCTGCTCACTGCAACGATCAGTGAAAGTTCGCAAAGGGGGGTAAGCGCAGGCCCTCTCCTCATCGTCGGCCATGCCATTTTGGAAGTAATCCTCCTTGTCGCTCTGATGCTCGGTTTGGCCCCCTTCCTTCAACGCAACGACGTCTTTGCCACCGTAGCCATAGCTGGCGGCATCATATTGCTTTGGCTTGCCTTCGAGATGTTCCGTTCCCTGCCTGGGTTGACTATGTCTGTGAGCCGGGGAACCACGAGGAGTGGCTCACTTGTCATGAGCGGGGCGATTCTCAGCATTGCCAATCCTTACTGGATCGTCTGGTGGGCGACCATAGGCTTTGGTTATGTGATCTACAGCTCGAAACTCGGAATCTCGGGCCTGGTGTTCTTTTTTACGGGGCACATACTGGCGGACTTCATCTGGTATGGAACGGTGTCGTTAGCCGTGGGGAAGGGCAGTCACCTATTCACCGATGGATTTTACCGATGGGTCGTAGGAACGTGCGCTGTTGTATTATTGCTCTTCGCATGTTATTTTTTCTATGCAGGTGTGGAGAAGATCATTGTCTAATGAAATTGAGGAGGGGGATTCAGGGATGGCAAAGAAGACACGCAAATCGGACCTGGCAGGGCTGACTCTGCTGGGGAGGGGCATGAGACCCGCAAAAAAATTGGAGACCTTTCCAAACCATCACCCGGAGAGGGATTACATCGTGACATTGGAGACGGAAGAATTCACCTGTGTCTGTCCTGCCACGGGACAGCCGGATTTTGCCAAACTCACGGTGCAGTATATACCCGATAGAAAGATCGTCGAATCCAAATCATTGAAGGCGTACCTCTGGTCTTACCGTGACGAAGGGGTGTTTCATGAGCATGTCACCAATATGATCCTTGAAGACCTTGTGTCCGCACTGAAACCCAGATGGTGTAAGGTGAAAGCTGCGTTCGCAGTCCGCGGCGGGATATCGATCACTGTGGATGCAGAACACCGAAAATAATCCTGCATCAGTGGGGCAACTACGCAATGATTCGATATCATTGTCTAATTCCCACATAAAATAGTATTGACATGAGGAAGGGCGGTAACTATATTCTTGTGGGTCGGAAAAAAGATTTAACGGGAAGAGAAAGTGTCAAAGATTACGAAGACAGATAAACTCAAACTGGTCGAAGGTGACAGGTCCAATCATGACCTGCATAAATGCGGTTATTGTGAACTCGAGGACATTATCGAATCGTCACATGACGGACTCTTCATAACCGATGGTCAGGGGGTCATACTGAGAGTCAATAGCGCCTGGGAACGCATCGCAGGTATCTCGCGAGATTTCGCAATAGGAAAATGTGCGAAGGACCTTGTGGATCATAAGTGGTACACGGAATCTTCAGCAATGGCGGCAATCAGGGAAAGAAAGAAAGTCACTGTCATGCTGGAGATGTTAAGGGGAGAGAAGATAGGGCAGAAGATAATGGCTACGGCGATACCCATATTCGGCGAAGACGGCGAGATCAGAAGGGTTGTCGCAAACATCAGGGATATTACGGAAATTATCTATCTGAAGCAGCTTCTGGAGAAGACTCAGCTCCTGAACCAAATGTATATTGCCGAACTCGAGCATATGAAGAACGTCGATCTGGTGGCCCGGAGCGAGTCAACAATGCGCATAATGGAGATTGTGGCACGTGTCGCCAGCTTTGACGTGTCCGTCCTGATCACCGGCGAATCGGGCGTGGGCAAGGAAGTGATTGCAAACGCAATTCATCAACAGAGCCAGCGCTCGAAAGGGCCTCTGATCAAGGTGAACTCGGGAGCGATTCCCGAGACGCTCCTTGAATCGGAACTCTTCGGCTACGATTACGGCGCCTTTACAGGTGCAAGAAAACAGGGAAAGCCCGGCATGTTCGAGCTTGCCCATGAGGGGACCCTATTTCTGGACGAGGTGGGGGACATACCTTCCAGTTTACAAGGGAAGCAGCTGAGAGCGTTACAGGATCGTGAGATCATGCGGATCGGCAGCGTTAAATCCACACCGATCGACGTGCGTATAGTCGCAGCGACAAACAAGAACCTGGAAGAGATGGTGAAGAAAGGTACGTTTCGTGATGACCTCTATTATCGCCTCAACGGTGTTTCGATAGAC
>DATJBN010000134.1:0-4539 GCA_035515335.1 Syntrophales bacterium
AGTTCCTGCCAGCGGATGCAAAGTCCTCCTTATCGCTCGCCTTGTCGGCGGCTGATTTCATGTCCTCGAGGCTCTTGACATACTCCCTCACCAGTGTCTGATCCTGCGGGTGCTTTCGGTACTCGACATCGTAGGCGTCAATTGCCTTCTGATACTCGCCTGCATCGATGAGCTGTTTGGCATGAGCCAGGGCCTGAGCGGAGCTTTTTGGTGATATCGAGCCGTTCATCTCCGCGCACGACTGGACAATGATTAAGAGTAGGAGAATGAGAAAAAGTAGTTTTGGCCTGCTAATGTTAGTCATCAGACAGCCCCCGCAACGGAGACTTGGGTATCCTGCGCACGGCCCTTTTCCATCAGCCCAAGAAAGACGGCAACAAGATCCGGACGAAACTGTATTCCTGACATGCGAGCAATTTCGCGCAGCGCTTCCTCTTCAGAGAGGGCCTTCCTGTAAGGCCTGTCTGAAATCATTGCGTCAAATGCATCTGCTATGTTTATTATCGCTGCAAACAGTGGAATATTGTCGCCAACCAGCCCATCAGGATAGCCCTTGCCGTTGTGCCACTCATGGTGATGGCGGGTGGAAGGGATGTACTTGACTAACGATGGCGCCCAGCTGAGGATGGATGCTCCATACTCCACGTGGTGCATCATCTCTTTGTATTCAGCCGGGCTTAGTCTTCCCGGCTTGAGCAAAATGGAGTCGGGTGTCTTTATCTTACCCACGTCGTGAAAAAGACAAGCAATCTCCAGATCTCCCATATCGTTATTGGGAAGGCCTATCTGTTTGCCAATAAGGAGAGATAGCTTAGCGACCCGCGCGGAATGACCATGAGTGTAAGAGTCTTTCGCGTCTATGGCTGCAGTCACCACCTTTACTATGGAAACGTATGCCTCTTCAAGATCGCGAGCGTACCTGGTAAGTTTTCCCCGCTGATCGGCTATCAGCGCTGACATTTCATTAAAATTGCGTGTCAGTTTCCCCAGTTCATCCTGAGAGTAGATCCTGAGAGGATTTTTTGCAGTTCCATTCTTCAGTTCTTCCACGCCTGCCGAGAGCTCCTTTATAGGTTTTATCAGGAAAGATGCCAGCAATGAACTCACGAATATTCCGAGAACGACGATGATTCCGAAGACTATTAATATCATATTGCCGACTTTTCTCTGTGCCTCCACCAGTATAGACCTGTTCATGCCGATGATCACGCTGCCCAGCGACTTCTTCATAAAGACTATAGGGCACGATATTTCGAAAATAGTGCCCGATGGATTTGGCAATTCTTTTACAGTTGTCCCATCAGCAGCCTCCCTGTAAAGATGACCCTGGGAGACTGGTATGGTTTCACCGATCATCGGTGTCTCACTGTGGACAATCGTCTACATGTCCGGATCGACGATGGCTACATAGGGCATGTCGCTATTTGATGCCTTCGCCTTAAAGACAAGATTGTCAAGGCCTAATAGATCCCTGGACAGAAGGCTGTATCCTGCCGAAGCAGCAATACTCTTGCCTACAGATTCCCCCCGTTTGATGATCTCATTCAGTATGTAATTGTTCATTATCTGGACGGTTATGATACAGAGGATAAAAGAGGTGCTCGTCAGGAGAATAACCACAAAGAAAGCAATCTTGAATCGTAGACTTGCAGACCGGTATCTCTGCGCCATCAACACCAGTATGGCCTGAAAGAACTTTAAGAGTGTATGAAGGTAAGAAATTGTTTTAAGCACAAATGAGCGGACGTCCGCGATCATAATGGTCTCCCATCATCACTGATTTTTTCAAATTTTTCGGCAATATATATTTTATCGGCTAAACATGAGGAGGACTTAAACGTAAAAGCACCTTTTATGGAGCCAGTCTGTAAGTCTATTACAACAAGTGGGTATTCCGAAGAGACAGCATAAAGAAGGAATTTTCCTCGTACATAACTGTCTTACCGCAAAAGTAGGGTCTTCCCCCGCCAAAATGGGGCCCTACCCCCATTGTTTTCATTGTTCTGAACTTTGTACTGTGAAACTGAGATAATTTTTTACTTAACTATTCCACGCCTAATTGAGACTTATTTTTGAAATGATAAGGGAAGGGTCATTGTCACAGAATTCTCCGGGGCTCGATTCCGAGAGATTCAAGTTTTTTTACTAATATCTTTTAATTGAAAGGAGGAAGCTCAATGGATTGGAGTGTTATTGGAATTATTTTATCATTGGCGTTTATTGTCGTCCTCGCCCTGAGAGGATGGCACATCATTATCATTGCCCCTCTCGCAGTCGTCATCGTATCCATCTTTTCTTATATGAACATCATGGAAATGATGACCGGCCCTTATATGAAAGGGTTCGTTAATTATGCGGGAAGGTTCTATCTGATCTTTCTCGCTGGTTCCGTCTTCGGCAAGTTCATGGAGGACGGCCAGGCGGCCCGTTCCATTGCCGAGGGCATCCTGAAGGTCACGGGGAAAGAGAAACCCATGCGGGTGATGCTAGCTATTGCCCTCGTCGCCCTCTGCCTCACCTACGGTGGCGTGAGCCTGTTCGTCGTCATCTTTGCCGTCATCCCGATCGCCCGCCCACTCTTCAAGGAATTGGATCTCCCCTGGCATCTCTTTATGGCGCCCTTCATCTTCGGTGCTGCTTCGCTCACAATGACCATGCTTCCGGGCACTCCCCAGATCCAGAACATCATGCCCACGAAATACATGGCCTCTTCGCCAACCTCGGCTCCGTTGGTGGGCCTTGCCGGGGCGCTCATTGTCGCAACTTTCAACGTTCTGTATTTCCGCTACATTCTGAAGAAGGCGAAGGCAAAGGGCGAGGTATATGAGGAACCCGCACCGGGCGTCCTCGGAGCTGGCATTGCCGTGACTGGACCAAAACCCAACGTCTGGTTGAGTCTGATCCCACCCGTTATAGTTCTCGTACTCCTCAATGCGAATCTTCCCTTTATCAAGAAGGATGTCGTCGTCGCCCTGGCCGGAGGAGTGGTGGCGTGCATAATCCTGTTCTGGAGGTACTACAAGAATCTCCTGGACACCCTGAATAAGGGTGCCTTGAATACAGTCATTCCCATCGTTAACACCTGCGCCGACGTCGGTTACGGTATGGCTGTTGCCGCAACGGCAGGGTTCAAGATTGTCTCCTCGTGGCTGCTCACGCTTCCCATGCATCCTATCATTTCGCTCTCTGTCGCCACGAATATCATGGCGGCCATTACCGGTTCCGCATCAGGCGGTCTCGGAATCATTCTGGAGACCATGGCCCCCAAATATCTTGCCCTAGGCCTCAGCCCCGATCTGATTCACAGGATTGCCGCCATGTCTTCGGGAGCCTTCGACGCAATGCCACATAACGGAGCCGTCATTACGATGCTTGCAGTCTCCGGGCTCGTGCATGCCAATGCTTACAAGCATATCTTCTTTGGGCATGTTGTCGCGACAACCATAGCCCTTTTCTTCGCGATCCCGCTGGGTATCATGATTTATGGTTAATCGAAACGCGGGAAGGAGTAATTCATGAAGAAGCCTGAGATTAAGAAAGCCGCAGTCCTCGGGGGAGGGATGATCGGATCGAGCTGGGCGACCAACTTCCTTTGGAAGGGATTTCCCGTCCACATCTATGATATCAGCGATGAGGCCTTGAAAACAGCCCGGAGCCGCATCCTGGGAAACATGAAATATCTCGTCGGTAAAGGTATCCTGACGGCAGATAAGATGAACGTCGCTCTCAGTCTTGCGAAATACACGACGAACATCGAGGAGGCCGTAAAGGGTGTCCAGTTCATCCAGGAGTCCGTCCTGGAGAAATATGATGTGAAACAGGCTCTGCTTGCGGAAGTGGACAAGTATGCAGCGGCAGACGCCATCTTCGCAAGCAGCACCTCAGGTCTCCTTATAACAGAGATTGCGAAGGACTCAAAGCACCCGGAGAGATGTATCGGCGCCCACCCATACAACCCCCCCCACCTTATCCCGCTCGTCGAAATCAACAAGGGACAGAAGACGGCGGAAGAAACCGTAGAGAGAACCTACGCATTCTATAAATCCATCGGCAAGGAACCCGTAGTCCTCCAGAAGGAGGCCCTCGGGTTCATCGCCAACCGGCTGGCCATGGGCCTCTACCGCGAGGCCGTTGATCTCGTGGTGAGGGGTGTCTGTTCTGTAGAGGATGTCGACAAGGCCGTGTGCTACGGACCGGGGCTGCGCTACGCCCTCATGGGTCCGAATCTCATCTACCACCTGGGAGGCGGCCCGCACGGAATTCGGGGTCTCCTCAAACACGTCGGGCCATCGATAGAGTTGTGGTGGGGCGACATGGCCGTCTGGAAGAAGTGGCCTCCCGGCTGGGCTGAAACAGCCCAGGAAGGCGTCAACAAAGAAATAATGAACCGTGCCCCTGAACAAGGCCGTAACAATGAAGAGATTACCAGGTGGCGCGATGACGGTCTCATTGAAATTCTGAAATTTTTAAAAAAGCTCTAAAGAAAATATCTGTTCCTCCGGAGAGGAAAAGGAGGGAAATACGATGGACTGGAAACAA
>DATJBN010000135.1:0-7994 GCA_035515335.1 Syntrophales bacterium
GATCTCTCTCGCCGTTTTTTCCGCAATCTCGCTTATCTTTTTTATCATCTCCTCGCTGAGAACGGGATCGGCAAGAGTCCCGCCGGAAGCCCTATCGATCGCATCCACGATTTCGCCCGGTTCGTCTCCTGGCCTTGACACTCTCTCATACACCCTTCCGTCGATCACAATTATTTCCCTATCCTTTTTGTTTTCAAGTCCGCCGTTATCATCGACGCGTTCTGTGAGGTCGTAAATCCTGTCACTGGGCTTCAATAAGCGGCCGTCCACGAGCATGTCTTCAGTTCTGGCATCGGGAATGTTTTCCTTGCTGCCCTCCCTCAGCACCCCAACCAAATGTTTCGATATCGCGTCCATATGTTCCCCCATCCAGCATCCGAATTTGGCGACCGTCATTCTGCCTATCAGCCGTGATGTTAGTGAGTTATCACACCTCCGAGAACTGTTCAAGAAAAGAAAATAGCAGGTTCTTTCCATCAAGGACGGTTAACGACCAGTTTATAAACCTTTTTCCTTGGAACTCCCAGCTCTTTCGCAATTTTGTCTATCAGGTCCCGCCGGGAGGAACCGGAGTCCTTCGGGAACCGATCAAATTTTTCTATTATTTCATCATCGGAAACCGAAACAGTCTTCTTTCCTCTTCCGCCTATGACCAGCGTCACTTCCCCTCTTACAACCCTTCCTTCCAGTCTTCTTGCGACATCTGCTGTCCGGCCACGCACCACCTCTTCAAATGCCTTCGTCATTTCCCTGAGCACTACGATATCTCTGTCTCCAAGGATTTCTTCAATATCGCAAAGCGCTTCGTAGAGCCTCTTCGGAGATTCGTAAAAGACCATCGTCTTTGTCTCACCGAGAAGAGTTGAAAGGAACCCTCTTCGCTTCGCCTCACGCGCAGGCAGGAATCCGTAGAAGACAAATGAATCCATCGGGAGCCCCGACACGGAGAGCGCCGTGATGACCGCGGACGGCCCGGGCACAGGAATAACCTCGATTCCTTCCGCGATGGCACGATTGATGAGAATATATCCCGGATCGGAAATGCCCGGCGTTCCGGCATCCGAAACGAGTGCCACGTCGGCCCCTTCGCTAATCTTCGAGATCAGCATGCCGCTCTTCGCACCCTCAATGTGATCATGGAGGCTTGTCATGGGGGTACGAATCTGATAGGCATCGATAAGCTTTCTTGTCCTTCTCGTATCCTCGGCGGCTATGAGATTCACCTCTTTGAGAACCCTTATGGCCCGCAGCGTTATATCCTCGAGGTTTCCGATCGGGGTTGCAACTATGTACAGCACGCCCTTTTTGATATTATCTTCCATATGTGAGCCCGGCTAAATGATGCAGTGAATATAAATGACCCAACGCGTTTTCTTGTTGACATATTGAGACGGTTTTCGTTTAATACCAAACCTGACGAAAAAAAACCATAAAAACGATGACAAAGGGATGGCTGCTTTACTCATATGAAACGCATACTGGTAACAGGCGGCGCAGGATTCCTGGGCTCTCATCTATGCGATAGGCTGATAGGAGAAGGCAATGAGGTCCTTTGCCTGGATAATTTTTTTACCGGGAGTAAGGAAAATATAGCCCACCTCCTCGGCAACCCGCGTTTTGAATTGATCAGACACGACATCATTAACCCGATCTTCCTCGAGATGGACGAGATCTACAACCTCGCCTGTCCCGCATCCCCCGTGCACTACCAGTACAACCCCATCAAGACGATTAAGACAAACGTCATGGGGACCATCAACGCCCTCGGCATGGCAAAACGCCTCAATGCGAAGATCCTTCAGGCGTCAACGTCAGAGGTCTACGGAGACCCGGATATGCATCCCCAGAAGGAAGGCTACTGGGGAAGGGTCAACCCCATAGGTCCGAGAAGCTGTTACGACGAAGGTAAGAGAGCCGCGGAATGTCTGATGATGGATTATCACCGTCAGAACAAGGTAAGGATCAAGATAGCGAGAATCTTCAACACATACGGTCCGCGGATGGCGCAGAATGACGGACGCGTGGTCAGTAATTTTGTAATTCAGGCGCTCACGGGCGTAGATATCACCGTGTACGGAGACGGCTCTCAAACGAGGTCATTCTGTTACGTTGACGACATGATTGACGCCCTTATACTCCTTATGGATACAGACAACAGCTTCACCGGGCCCGTGAACCTGGGGAACCCTGATGAGTTCAGAATCCTGGACATGGCCAAGGCCATAATCGGCATGACGGGTAACAGGTCGAAGATCGTCAACCGTCCTCTTCCTCAGGACGACCCGATGCAGAGGAACCCGGATATCACGCTTGCTCGGCGGGCGCTCCGCTGGCAGCCAAAGGTCAATCTGGAGACGGGACTGGAGAGAACGATCCAATATTTCCGCAAAGTGATTTGAGAGTTAGAGGCTTCCATGAAATTTGAAAAAAATATCCTGTGCATCGGCGCAGGCTATGTGGGCGGCCCGACCATGGCCATGATAGCCTACAAATGTCCGCAGTACAGGGTGACGGTGGTCGATATAAACCCCGCCCGCATCGCAGAATGGAACTCGGAAGGGCTGCCAGTCTATGAACCGGGTCTTGAGGAGATAATCAAGGCTACGCGGGGGAAGAACCTTTTCTTCAGCACCGATATAGAGGGCGGCATAAGGGACAACGACATCATCTTCGTCAGCGTAAACACTCCCACCAAGACATTCGGTGCCGGCGCCGGCATGGCTGCAGACCTCCAGTACTGGGAGAAAACGGCAAGACAGATACTCGATTTTTCGAAGTCGTCGAAGATCGTGATAGAGAAGAGCACACTTCCCGTAAAGACGGCCCTTGCCATGGAACAGATCCTCAATTTGACGAAGAACTCGGTCACGTTCGATGTGCTCTCGAACCCGGAGTTCCTGGCGGAAGGCTCGGCGATCAAGGACCTCGAGAACCCTGATCGCATCCTCATCGGAAGCAGAGAGACAAAAAGCGGACTTGCCGCGCGCGACACCCTTATCTCGATATACGCCAACTGGGTGCCCAGGGAAAGGATCATCACCTCCAACATCTGGAGCAGCGAGCTTTCCAAGATAGTGGCAAACGCCTTCCTCGCCCAGAGGATTTCGTCGATTAATTCCATCTCGGCGCTCTGTGAGAAGACGGATGCAGACATCACCGAAGTGGCCAGGGCAGTGGGAATGGACAGCCGCATCGGCGCCAAGTTCCTGAATGCGAGCGTCGGCTTCGGCGGCTCCTGCTTCAAGAAGGACATCCTCAATCTGGTCTACCTCTGCCAGCATTACGGCCTTCAGGATGTTGCCGACTATTGGGAGAGCGTGGTCAGGATCAATCAGTTCCAGCAGGAGAGGTTCATACTAAACATGCTGACAACCATGTTCAACACCCTTGCCGATAAAAAGATATGCCTCTTCGGCTTTGCTTTCAAGGCCAATACGGGCGACACGAGAGAGAGCCCGGCCCTCTACATCGCAAAAAGGCTCCTTGAGGAGAAGGCGGATGTCGTAATTTCCGACCCCAAGGCGCTGAAGAACGCAAGAGTTGATCTCGCCGGCATCAAGGGTAAAATAACTTTTGAGGAAGACCCCTACAGGGCAGCCACAGGATGCCATGCAATTGCCGTCCTCACCGAATGGGACGAATACCGGAAACTTGATTACAAGAAGATCTATGACACGATGATAACGCCCGCCTCCATATTCGACGGCAGGAACATCATCGACCACAAACGATGCTTCGCAATCGGCTTCAATGTCTATCCGACGGGGAAGCCGGCCATGACCCACGCGTAGATCCCATGACCCCCATCGATTCCCTGAATGTCACAGTGATCGGCGCCGGAGTGGTGGGCCTTTCCATTGCGGAAGAGCTCTCGAAAACATTCGAGCGCGTGCTCGTAGTAGAAAAGAACGACGGCTTCGGAAAGGAGACGAGCAGCCGCAACAGTGAGGTCATACATGCAGGCATCTATTACCCCCACGGTTTTCTCAAGGCGTCTCTTTGTACGGATGGTAACCTTCTCCTCTATGACCTCTGCAGGAAGCGCGACATCCCACACAGGCGCATCGGGAAACTCATCGTTGCCGTAAACGATGAAGAATGCAACCGCCTGGAAAAAATAAAGAGACATGCAGAGGGAAACGGGGTATCGGATCTCCTGCTCCTGGGAAAGAAGCAGACCATGACGCTTGAGCCGGAAGTCGCGGTGGAGGGGGCGATCTATTCTCCATCCACAGGGATCATCGACAGCCACAGCCTGATGCGCTCTTTCGTCATAAACGCAGAGTCCCACGGCGCGGTAATCGCGTTCCGCTCTATGGTGACCGCCATCCGCGCGAAGGGCGGCGCATACGAACTTGAAACAAACGACGGGCTGTATCGATTTCAATCACGGGTCGTAGTGAACAGCGCCGGCCTTTATTCCGACAGCATCGCGGCCCTTGCAGGAATCGATATCGATCGCCAAGGATACCGCCTGAAATACTGCAAGGGAAATTATTTTTCCGCATCCCCCGCCCCGAAGCTCAACCACCTGGTCTACCCGGTGCCGCCCGAAAAGACGGAAGGCCTGGGCATACATGCGACCCTCGACATGGCGGATCGAGTTAAGTTCGGCCCGGACACCCAGTACATAGATGAAATCGAATACAGCATCGATGAGGGGAGAAGGGAACCGTTTTACCGGTCGATCAGGAATTACCTCCCGGGTATCAAACCGGAGCATCTCTACCCGGACACCTGCGGCATACGTCCCAAGCTCCAGGGCCCCGGCGAAGACTATCGCGATTTCATAATCAGGGACGAACGTGACCTCGGATTTCCCGGGTTGATAAATCTCATCGGCATCGAATCCCCGGGACTGACATCGTGCATTGCGATCGCGAGGTATGTCAGGTCTCTTGCCAAACCTTATCTTTAGTCGGGGAAAAAATCGGGGCGGGTTTAAGAGGCGAGTTCAAAAGCGTTCTGTATAAGTTCGACCGTATTTCCTTCCGGCAGCATCTTGATCGCTACCACATCAAACCTCGCATTACAGGGGAAGAGATGTTTCTCTTCGAGATACATGAGCGATATTCTCGAGAGCTTCTTCTGTTTTGCCGTTCCTACGGCGAATTGCGGGTCGCCGAATTCCTCCGTTCTCCTGCTCTTCACCTCCACGAAGACGACCGTATCTCAGTCTCTTGCGACGATATCGATCTTCCCTAGGGGACACCGGTAGTTGCGCTCGATTATCCTGTAGCCACTCTTCTTGAGAAGGGCAACGGCGATGTCCTCGCCTTGCTTGCCGGTTCGTATCCTTTCGTGACCTTTCATCACCACCCCCGGCGGGAGAATTTCTCAGAAGTCTATCTCCGCATTTTCATGGAGAGGCGTTCTGTCCTTGACTATAAAAGACCGCCTGTGAATCTTACACTGCCCGTGTTTCTTGATCGCGTCCCGGTGCTCCTTCGTCGCATAACCCTTGTTCTTGAGAAAATTATACTGGGGAAACTGACGGTGGTAGAGTTCCATTATCCTGTCTCTTGAGACCTTGGCAATGATCGAGGCCGACGCAATGGAAATGCTCTTGCCATCGCCTTTCACGATGGCTTCCTGGGGCACATCGACGAAGATGCGGTGCCTGCCGTCAATTAGAAGATAATCGGGCTCGAAGGAGAGATTGAGCACAGCCTCTTTCATGGCAACTAAGGTAGCCTGAAATATATTCACTTCGTCGATGAAGAAGGACTCGACAACGCCGAGGCCGATAGCAAGGGCGTCCCGCCTGATGACCTCCGAGAGGTCGTCCCTTTTCTTGGCGGCAAGCTGTTTCGAATCCTTGATCTCTTTGTTTATGTAGCCGGGCGGGAGTATAACGGCGGCAGCGACGAGAGGCCCGGCCAGTGGACCCCTGCCCACCTCATCAATACCGGCTATCGATTTGTAACCAAGTTGATGGGCGCGCCGTTCGAAACTGTTCATAATCGGGACGGGAATGCAGATGCAATTCCCTTAAAGACAAATCACGGGCAGGAAATCTTCCGCATCAGCCAAGAGGATTGGCAGAAGCGGAAAGGCCTTCCCAGGAAGGCCTCACGTGATCACAATTTTCCAACTTCTTTGATCCTTGCTTTCTTCCCGCGGAGGCCGCGCAGATAATACAGCCGGGAACGCCGCACCTTGCCGCGGTTTACCACTTCAATCCTGTCTATAACGGGGGAATGAAGGGGAAACGTTCTTTCGACTCCCACTCCGTAGGAGACCTTTCTCACTGTGAAACTGGAACGGCAATCACCCCTCTTCCTGCGGATGACGACTCCCTCAAAGGCCTGAATCCTCTGCTTCTGCCCCTCTACGATTCTCACGTACACCCTGACCGTATCGCCGGGCCTGAAGCCGGGAATGTCCCCTCTCATCTGCTCTTTCTCGAGCATCTCCATCACATTCATGACGCAATCTCCTCCATATGTTCACTTAAAAATCTTTTTTATCTCGTCGAGTATTTCCCTGTCCTCTTCAGGCAGCTCTATTTTTTCAAGAAGGTCGGGGCGCCTAAGATACGTCCTCTTGAGCGACTCCCTCCTCCGCCATGCATCGATCTCCCTGTGGTTGCCGGAAAGCAGCACCTCGGGCACCTGCCAGTCACCGTAGCTCCCGGGACGGGTATAATGGGGATACTCGAGAAGTCCCGTTGAAAACGAATCGAACGATGCAGATTCATCGTTCCCCAAGACTCCCGGTACCAGGCGGGTAACGGCGTCGATAACGACCATAGCCGAAAGTTCGCCGCCAGTCAAAACAAAATCGCCTATCGATATCTCCCTGTCAACCAGATGCTCCCTCACTCTTTCATCTACGCCCTCATAGCGTCCGCATATGAGAACCACTCGGGAATAACGGGACATCTCGTCCGCTATCCTCTGATTGAAGCGTTCTCCCTGGGGCGTCAGGAGAACAACAAGGGTATCTTCTCTTTCAGGTACAATCGCCGCCAGGGCCCTGTCGATCGGCTCAACCTTCATCACCATGCCGCCGCCGCCTCCGTAAGGGGCGTCATCGGTCATCCGGTGTTTGTCCTCTGTGTAGTCGCGGATGTTATGAAGCCGTATATCGACCATCCCTCGATCCCGCGCCCTCTTGAGGATGCTGTGATCGAGGGGGGATTCGAACATCTCGGGGAATACGGATAGGATGTCAAACCTGATCATGATTTATAGACCTTCAAGCAGTCTCACAACCATTATCCCCTGTGCGATATCGATATTCCGTATTACGTCGGCCGTGCCCGGAAGCAGTACCTCCCTTTCTCCCCCGGAGACCACGTAGACGTCGTTGCTCCCCGTGGGGAAGACGGATTCGACAATGCCTAACGTATTGCCTTCTTCCGTTATTACCTTAAGGCCTATCACGTCCCGCCAGTAATATTCGCCCTCCGGCAGCTCTTTAAGTTTGTCTCTCTCTATAAATATCAGGCAACCGACAAAGGCACTCGCTTCCTCGATGGTTGCAACGCCCTCAACCTCAAGAAAAAAGCTTTTCCCCTGGAAGCGAACGCCCTTCAGTGTGAAGGGCTCGTTACTGTCGTCTCCGTGTCCTATGTATATCTCGCCAATAGACTGAAGGGTGTCATTCGACTCGAGGAATGACAAGGCCTTCATGCGGCCCGCAAGCCCGCAGCCTTTGACGATCTTTCCAATCTCAAAGAGCTCCTTCTTGTTCATTCAATTATTTCTAAGACGGCCCTCTTGCGCATCTTCGTCGATGCAGCGCTTAAGATCGTCCTCATGGCCTTCGCCGTTCTTCCCTGCTTGCCGATGACCTTGCCTAAGTCTTCCTTTGCTACGCGAAGCTCTATCACTGAGGTCTGCTCGCCAAGCACTTCGGATACCTCCACCTGTTCCGGATTATCGACCAGAGATTGGGCTATGTACTTGATCAGATCTTTCATGCTCACTACCTCCACGGATTACTAGTCCAATATGCCACTTAGAAATGTCGACTCTTAAGAGCAAAAC
>DATJBN010000136.1:0-10740 GCA_035515335.1 Syntrophales bacterium
AAGCCCTCTTTATCGGGACGGACTCGAAGACCTTCCCGCCGTGTTTCTGCAAATATACCCTGCCGCGTCCGGACTCTACATATCCAGGGCGGAGAATCACTGCAGTTACGCCGCGCTCAGCAAGCTCCAATCCCATATTGCGGTAAAGCGCCTCCGACGCGAGCTTTGCTGCAGCATAAAACCCCTGGCCGGGATTCGGCCTTGCTGCTGCGGCCGAAGATATAAAGACCAGGCGCCCTCGTCTCTTTTTTAACATCGCCCTCGCGACTCTTTTCAAGACTTGGGCGCGAAAAGACACATTCTCCGCAAAATAATTGTAAACACTTCTCTCATCAGCAGCGGCAATGAAACTTTCGTAGTTGCCCTGGACGAAATCGACAAGGAAATCCACATCGTCACACTTGCGTGATAAGCCAGAGTCAAGGGAGTCACAGTCGCCGAAATTAAGGTAACAAGTTTCAAATCGCCCGCTAAAGTCCTGCAAGGACTCTTTGATCAAATTTAACCCATCCTCATTTCTGTAAGTGATAATCGGAAACAACCCGGACCCGATCATGGAGCGGCCCAGCGCAAGCCCCATCTCGCAGCTTCCGCCTGTAATAAGGGCACGATTTCCGGAAAAGGTGAGGCTCATCTTCTCACCACCCCCGTGACAAGCTTTTTCCCGTCCCGATGAATGAGACAGTGCAGGCCGTCCGTTGCCGGTTCGATGCGGAAGGCGTAACGGCCAGGCTTGAGAAATTCTCTGAAGCTGAAATCTTCCACTATCAGATTGTCGGGCAAGAAACCTGCAACTGCTGCTGCTTCCAGAAATGCGTTAACTATCAGGCTCCCGGGGACAACGGGATATCCGGGGAAATGGTCGCGGTAGATTTCGTCATCGGCGCTAAAATGGAAGAAGCCCTCGCATGGGCTGTAGGGGCCACTGTTGTCAGCCATTTTAATTCTTCTCTGTGACAATTCTGATCGAGTCATAAGTAGCCTGGCAGAGCAGGTCAATTTCATCCTTGGAAACACTCAATGGCGGCATCAGGACTATGACATCTCCCAACGGGCGGATAATGACACTCCTTTTTCTTGCCTCCATGATGACACTGTGCCCCATTCTTCTCTCCGGTGGAAAGAGCTCTTTTGTCTTCCGATCTTTTACGAGTTCAATGCCTACCATTATGCCGCACTGGCGGACCTCTCCCACATGTGGGAGAGTAGCAAATGGTTTTAGCTTCTCCGCGAAGTAAGCTATCTTCTCCTGGAGATGGTAAAGTATGTGTTCCTCTTTAAAGACTTCAAGGTTTGCAATGGCAACGGCACACGCCAGGGGGTTTCCCGTGAAGGTGTGTCCGTGGAAGAATGTCTTGAACTCCTCAAATTCTCCCAAAAACCCTTCGTAGACTTCTTCTGTTACCAGAGTCGCTGCAAGGGGAAGGTAGCCCCCGGTTATTCCCTTGGCGAGAGCCATGATGTCCGGCGTTACTCCCTCATGCTCGCACGCGAACATCTTTCCTGTTTTTCCAAAACCCACCGCCACTTCATCGGCGATCATGAATATGCCATAGCGGCTGCAGAGTTCTCTTATATTCTTCAAATATCCGGGCGGCTGAAGCAGTATTCCGCCCGCACCCTGAACCAGAGGCTCTATTACAAGAGCCGCAATTTTACTGTCGTGTTCCTTCATGATGCCCTCCACGTGGTTAAGGCATTCAAGCCCGCACCCGGGATGGCTCTTTCCGAAGGCGCACCTGTAACAGTACGGTGCATCGGCCCTGAAGGATGGAAAGAGCAGGTCTCTGTACGTGGAGTGAAACAAATCAATGCCTCCTATGCTTACAGAACCTATCGTGTCGCCATGGTAGGCATTGGAGAGGCGGATAAATTTTTTCTTGCTCTTCATCCCGGCAGGCGATTGCTGATGATATTGGAAGGCCATTTTAAGGGCTATTTCATTAGCCGTCGAGCCGTTATCGGAGTAGAAGACTTTTGTCAATCCCGCCGGCGCAATTTTGATCAGTTTCTTTGCCAATCTGATTGCGGGTACATTGGAAAGCCCAAGCAAAGTTGAATGTGCGATCTTGCCAAGCTGTTTGCCGAGAGCATAGTCCAACTTCTTTTTCCTGTGACCGTGGACATTTGTCCAGAGTGAAGACACTCCGTCGACATAGGTCTTACCTTCGCAATCCTTAAGCAGGCAACCTTCGCCTTCCTGGACGATGAGTAGTCTCTCCTTCGCAAAACCTCGCATCTGGGTAAACGGATGCCAGATATAAGTCTTATCGTCATGCTCCAGTTGTTTTCTCAGGTTTTCGTTCATTCCAACTCCTCACGTCTCAAAAGTTATGTCACCAGAAACTATGCGCTCTGTCTTACCACTATTATTCTGCAGGATCAGAAAGCCGTCGCTGTCCACATCTAAAACCGTTCCAGCCCGTGAGCCGCCTATAAGGTCGACACTGATACGCCTCCCGACAATATCGGAAAGATGTTTCCAGCGGTTCAGGACAGGACCAAAACCTCTAGTCCTGAAAGTTTCATAGTATATTTCGAGCCACTCGAGAAAGGCGCGGAGGAGGGCAATCCTGGGAAACTCCCTTCCCGTTTCCATGAGAATGGATGTTGCCGTTTCTCTGATATCCGGAGGTAAAGCCTTGCGCGGAATATTGACATTCAGGCCGACACCGATGATTACAAAGTCAATGGTGTCCATTTCGGTGCTGATCTCGGTCAGGATTCCGGCAATCTTTTTTCTTTTGATCAGTATATCGTTAGGCCATTTGATGCTGACCTTGAGCGCTGTAAGGGACATCAGCGCCTCGGCCACAGCCACCGATGCCAGCAAAGTCAGCTTGGGCGCTTCATAAGGGGGGATGGATGGCCTCAAGACGACTGAAGTATATATTCCTCCGCCATCTGGTGAAAACCAAGCCCGCCCCTTTCTTCCTCTGCCATGCGTCTGTCTCTCCGCGACAACTATCGTTCCTTCAGGCACTCCATCGGAGGCAAGATATTTAGCCCGCACATTTGTTGAGTCCGTTTCGGCGAAATAAAGAATTCCTCGCTTGCCCAGGAAACTTGTGTTCAGCCCTTCCCGGATTTCGCCGGGAAGAAGTAGATCCGAAGTCCTGCGGAGGAGATAGCCCTTCTTTCGGGATGAGTCGATCACATAGCCGTCTTCTTTAAGGCTTCCAATATGTTTCCATACGGCCGAGCGGGAAACAGCCATCTTATTGGCGAGAAATTCGCCGGAGACCCATGTCCCTTTGCCTTCTTTTAGATAGATGAGTAGTTGATCCTTTGTCGACATGGCCGCTCATAGCACCCCAACGGTCTATTGTCAACCCTAAATATAATTAAGGTTGACTTATTTTTCGCAGTCTGATAGTGAGCAGGACTCTTCGCTCAAAAAATCGTCCCAGAAATGGAGAAAAAATGTTCAATAGGAGAATCGTCAAACTCGCGGATAAGATCATAAAGGACGCTGATTATGCCATCCCTTATAAAGATGCCTTGGAGCTTGCAAACCTTCCCGAAAAGAATACCATAGACCTGATATTTTGCGCTCATAAGATTAAGAATGGCCGGAAAAGAAAGGAAGCGATCCTCTGCTCCATCATAAATGCCAAATCAGGCTTCTGTTCTGAAGACTGCGCCTTTTGTGCTCAATCGGCGCATCATAAGACTGAGATTAAGACCTATCCTCTACTCACTGAAAAAGAGATCGTGAAAAACGCACGGGAGTTTGCAAGGGCAGGCGCAACGAGGTTCTCGATGGTTACGAGCGGATATATGCTCACGGATCAGGAGCTCGACGTCATATGCAATAGTACAGCCGTTATTGTCAGCGAAACGGACCTCACAGTCTGCGCCTCGCTGGGAATGCTTAATGAACCAACAGCACGCAAACTTGCGCAGAGTGGGATCGCTGTTTACCATCATAACCTCGAGACCGCGCGAAGCTTCTTTGACAATGTATGTACCACGCATGATTATGAAGAGGATGTATTGACTGTAAAGATGGCAAAGAAGGCGGGCATGCAGGCCTGTTCAGGCGGTATCCTAGGACTCGGTGAAACCTGGGAGCAGCGTGTCGAGCTTGCCTTTACACTGAGAGAACTCGATGTCGACGGCATCCCGATAAATTTTCTCAATCCTATTGCCGGAACCCGAATGGAGAAAAGACCTTTGCTCACTCCCCTTGAAGCTCTAAAATGTGTAGCCATTTTCAGGTTTGTGCATCCTGACAGGAACATACTTATCTGCGGCGGGAGAGAGGTAACGCTGCGGGATTATCAATCGTGGGCACTGCTCGCCGGGGCAAACGGTTTGATGATCGGCAATTATCTTACAACGCAGGGACGTAATGTCGCAACGGATATGGATATGGTAAAAGATCATCAGAATCTGTTGTAAAAAATCTCTATCTCTTCTCTGATTGTGTTTTTTTTGCCACAAGATGCTATTATTGTTTACGATCTGAAGGCCTTCTAATTTGTCATAGTCAAAAAAAGATTAGAAAGTCTTAAAGATATCAAATATTAGTAATATCAGCGTCTTATTAATGATTTCCCGTCTCGCCTTCGCGGCGTTGCCGCAAAGTCTCCTTTCGGCTAGTTATCTACGATTCTGCACTTGTTCTGAAATTTCATTATGTTAAATATGATTTCCTATATCAGCGCTCACTTTCAGTGTTATCGATGGTACGCTTATTGCTGCAAATTACAGAAAAAGGTCTCGATGCGATCTTTTTTCTAAGTTTGGCGGTAAAAGTGCTTGACAACGAATGTTTGTCGATGCTACTTTTTTTGCCGTAAATTCTACGAAAGGAGGTGAAGAGTTTTAATAAGAGGTTTCAAGCGAATTTTTAGGAATTCCCTTGAACCGCAATCGAGTCAGCAAGAAAATGGTCTTTCAGGAACATGCCCGGAAAGATCGATTCAAAAAAGTTAACAGGAGGAAAAAATGAAGAAGCTTTGGATAGTTTTACTATCAGTTGCCCTGATTGCGGCCTTCGCCATGCCCGTATGTGCGGCGGACGTAAAGTTCAGCGGTTCATACGTAGCTCAGGGTTACTATGACAACAACCGCGCCTTGGTGTCAACCGGCGGCGCATCCGTCATGAATGTCTGGCAGAGACTCAGACTCCAGGCGGATTTCAAGGTACAGGAAGGCCTGAGCTTCACGACCAGGGCCGACATCATGCAGAAGGTTTGGGGTGCCGCGCGGAGTACAAATGCGACAGGTGGTCCCTCATCTACCGCAGGTAATGGCCTCAATGGGGTAGGGGACGCTGAGGACGAAAACATCAAATTCACGCATGCGTATGTGTCTGCGAATATCTGGGGCGGTCTCCTGAGAGTCGGTTACCAGACGCAGGCGAAGTTCGGTACGGACTTCGGTGACAGCGGCGAACAGTACTATGGCCCCCGTGTAAGGTACGACTACCCGATCGGTCCATGGACACTGATTGCTCTCTGGGATAAGATTGAAGGCTCCCAGTACTACAGCCCGCTAGGCCCAGCTGGTAACATTGGTGCTTCCAGCTACCAGGTCGATCAACAGGCTGACAAGTTCGTCGGCGCCTTCATGTATGACTGGGGCAAGGGTAATGCCGGTCTGCTCGTCTATTACTACCAGGTTGCCTCTACGGCCGGTAATAACCCCAACCCGGCAACGGATACCGGATACAAGTCCAACTACTGGATATTCGACCCGTATGTAAAGGCACAGTTTGGCCCCGCCTATTTCGAGGCTGAGGTCATCTGGATTACGGGCAAGGCCAAGGCATTTGAAAGCGCGACGGCTAGCGGTCCCGACATCGACAGGAGTGGATGGGAGGCCTATGGCTCGCTTACTTATGATTTCGCGCCCATGTACGCGGGTCTCACGGTTGTCTGGGTACAGGGTGATGACCCCGGCACGACAGACAAGAATGAAGCGGGAGCCGGTGGAGGCACCGACTTCAACCCCTGTCTGATGCTCTTCAACTATGACCTTGGCAGGTGGGAAGGTGGCTATGGTAACCCCGCCTACTTGGGTACTGCTACCCCGGCCAGCATGCAGGGCGGTATTAACAATGCTCTGCTCGGTCAGGTCTTCGTCGGTATGAAGCCCGTTCCGAAACTGGACATCAAGGCTAGCTACACGGTCGCCCAGGCGGATCAGAACGGCTCATCGACCGGCTGGCAGTCAAAGAACTACGGTAGCGAATTCGATATCACCGCTACCTACAAGATCTATGACAACCTCTCCTACATGGTCGGCTTCGGCTACCTGTGGGCGGGTGACTACTGGAAGGGCACCAATGCGGCGGCCCAGATCGACAACGACTATCTCATCACTCACAAGCTGACTCTCAGCTTCTAATGCGGTAGTTTGTTGGTTGAACAAAACCCCGGGGGCAAGTCCCCGGGGTTTTTCTTTGCCCGAAATTGCTTGACCCGCAAAAGGTTAGTATGTTAATTTTCCATCGATGAAGAAATTAGAGGTATTCCATGCCTATCTATGAATTTCAATGCAACGCATGCAAACATATCTTTGAGGTTCTCATGAAGTTCGGTGAGGATCAGGGGGGTCAAGCATGTCCTGCATGCGGGGCTGCAAATCCCACAAAACTGATCGGGCGCACCAGCTTCCACAGCCGGGAGAGGTTCGAGGAGCGTCTGGGGAGAAAAATGGCTGCGCGTCAGGCCGAAGGCAAGAGGGCAGGCAATCAATAGAGTCCATGGCAACTTGACCGGCCTCGGTGCGGAACAGATCAAGAGGATCGGTCAACTCTACCGGAGGAAGGTTCCGCCGGAACGTGTCGTTACACATGAACTGGCGAGACAGCTCACATCTCTTTCGCGGGAAATCAATCGTCAGATAGGCATTCTCATCACTCGCAGAGGCGAGATCGCCTACGTCATAGCCGGCTCTCCGAAGGAAATCATGATTCCCGGCCTTGATGGCTTCCGCTCTTCGTCCACCCGTTTCAAAGGCCTTCGCTTGATCCACACACATCTCTACGGTGAGGGGCTAACGACTGACGACCTTACGGATCTCGCCCTTCTCCGTCTTGATCTCATCGCGGCAGTCGAAGCGGGAGAAGACGGACTTCCCGGCTATGCCCACACCGCTCATCTCATTCCGGAAAATCCTGACGGCAGGTACTGGCTCGTCATGGATAAGATCCGCCCGTCGGAGATGCAGCTCAACTTTCTTGCCTTCATCCAGGCCCTTGAGAGTGAATTTGCAAAGAGACAGAAGACCAGAAGGGTAGATTCCACGGACCGTGCCATACTGATCCGTGTGGAAACCAACCAACTTTCCGACAGCCAGGGCTCACTTGTCGAACTGAGTGAGCTTGCCAAGTCCTGCGGGGTTGAGGTCTTTGACAGCATCATTCAGTACCGTGAGAAGATAGACACCCGTTTCGTTCTCGGCAGAGGTAAGATGTCCGAACTTGTCATGAGAGCGATGCAGATAGGGGCGAACCTTCTCATCTTCGACCATGAACTGCAACCCGCGCAGCTGAGGTCAATTACAGACTTTACGGAGATGAAGGTCATTGATCGCACCCAAGTGATACTTGATATCTTTGCCCGCCGCGCACACAGCAGAGAGGGAAAACTCCAGGTTGAATTGGCCCAGTTGAAATATCTTCTCCCCAGACTGGTAACGAAGAATACAGCCATGTCCAGACTCACAGGAGGCATCGGGGGGAGGGGGCCGGGAGAAACAAAACTCGAGATAAATCGGCGCCGCGTGAGAGACCGAATCCACCGCCTTGAGCATGAGATGCATGAGATCGAAAAAGCAAGAGAGCAGCGTCGTGTAAAACGGGAAAGGATGGGACTGCCGGTGATTTCGATTGTCGGCTACACAAATGCGGGGAAATCGACCCTTCTTAACGCTCTCACCGATAGCAGTGTCTTTACAGAAGACAGGTTGTTTGCTACCCTTGATCCTAAAAGTTCGCGCCTCCGTTTCCCCCGGGATACGGAGGCTGTCATTACCGATACAGTAGGCTTCATCCGTGACCTGCCCCGCGATCTTTTTGCCGCCTTCAGGGCTACACTCGGCGAGCTTCATGAGGCCGACTTGCTGCTGCATGTAATTGATATCAGCAACCCGGACTTCGAAGATCATATCGCCGCTGTGGAAAAGATCCTGGAGGAACTCGCTCTTATCGGGAAGCCCACTATTCGCGTCTTCAACAAAGAGGATCGTTTCTCAGACAAAGCAAGCCTGCAAATCCTCTGCGAGAGATTTGGCGCCATAACCATATCCGCCCTTGATCCCAAGACCCTTCCGCCTCTCGCTGAAAAGATGGAAGCGATGGTCGGTCAAGCCAGACGCAGGATGAATCAGTCGAATCAGAATCATCTTCTCTCCAATGAATACATCAGATAAAAGCCGCCGCACGTTATTGATATGCCTATTTCTTGGGATAGCTACGCTTCTGGTATTCTGGCAAGTTGTCAATTGTGATTTCACCAATTACGACGATAATCTATACGTAACAGAAAATGCCCATGTAAAGGGTGGTATCACGAAAAATGGAATTGTGTGGGCATTCGTGACGACTCACACCGGATCTTGGCATCCCCTCACCTGGTTGTCGTACATGCTGGACTATCAAGTATTCAGTCTCAACCCTGCAGGTTACCATATAGTCAATCTTCTTTTTCATGTCGTAAATTCGCTGATGATCTTTCTGATTCTTCACCGAATGACGAAGGGTCTTTGGCAGAGCGCTTTCGTAGCGGGTCTTTTTGCGCTTCATCCCCTCCATGTCGAGTCTGTCGCCTGGATTGCCGAACGGAAGGACGTACTTTCAACGTTCTTCTGGATGCTCACGATGGCCGCATATCTCTTGTACGCTGCAAAGCCGGACTTCAAGAAGTATTTCCTTGCCCTTTTTTTCTTTGCCCTGGGTTTGATGGCCAAACCAATGCTGGTTACGCTTCCTTTCATCTTACTGCTCTTGGATTATTGGCCTCTCCGTCGCGTAACGCTGGAACGATCCCCGGCAAATGCCGCAGGAAAATCTGGAAAAGCGGCGACTCAGCATAAGAAAAAACGCGGTCGGCGAGAAGATGCGAAAAAGGCAGGACGGTCAAGCGACATTGCAGGACCGATCGACAGGACTCTTCCCATTTCTCAAATTGTTCTGGAGAAGGTTCCATTCATCGTTCTTTCTCTGGCATCTAGCATTGTGACATTCTTAAGCCAGCAAGAAGCCGGCGCGATGGGTTCTTTGCAAAGCTATCCGCTGTCTACCCGCTTTGCCAATGCCTTGGTGTCTTATTGTACCTACATCTGGAAAATGATTTGGCCCGGGAATCTCGCTGTTCTCTATCCGCATCCAGGTGTTCTGCCGATTTGGAAGATCTTTGGAGCGGCCCTCTTTCTCGTCATCGCGACATTTCTAGTTATCCGGGCGACAAGACATTTTCCATATCTTGTTGTCGGCTGGTTCTGGTATTTGGATACGCTTATACCTGTCATCGGGTTGGTGCAGGTAGGGGAGCAGTCCATGGCAGACCGGTACACGTATGTGCCTCTTATCGGCATCTTTATCATGATTGCATGGGCAACGCCTGAGATTTTGAAGAACCGGCGACAACGTGACGCCGCCCTGACAGCCGCGGCAGTCATAGTACTGCTCATTTCTTCAATCCTGACATGGAAACAGTTGGGATACTGGCAAAACAGTGAAACTTTGTTCAGGCATGCCCTTGCCGTGACATCGAACAATCATACGGCTCACAGCAATCTGGGATTTAGTCTGCTCGCGCAGGGAAGGCATGAAGAGGCCATCTATCATTATTCTGAAGCCATCAGGATTTACCCGAATGACGTAGATGAACATAATAACCTCGGTATAGCCCTCCAGGGACAGGGCCGCGTCAAAGAGGCTATCAGCCATTATCTCGAGGCAATCCGGATCAACCCGAATTACATAAAGGCTTACGTAAATCTGGGTGAGGCCTTGGCCGCGCAGGGGAAAGCTGCTGAAGCAATGGCAATGTTTTCCAAGGCGCTGCAAATCAAGCCAGATTCGGTGGAAGCAAACTATAACATGGGTACCATGCTGCTCTCGGGCGGGGATCTGAAAGGGGCTGTTTATCATTTTCGGGAGTGCATCAGAATTAAAGCAGACTATGCAAAGGCATACAACAATCTCGGCAATGCCCTGTTTCTAGAAAAAAGAATTGATGAAGCCATAGAGAGTTTTCGGGAGGCTCTGCGTCTCAAGCCGGACTATGCACTGGCACGTGAGAACCTCACGAATGCCCTTGCACACCAGAGGAAAAGTCGCTAGAATTCCTTCTCTGTCTTTTCAGAATACCTTTGAAGCGACAATAGATGTTCGAAATGGAAAATGCTGATGTTTAAGGTCATGGCTGAGTTGCAGAAGGCGGATAAGAAAAAGCTAAATATTTCTTATCTGCTTTTGGCAATACTTATTCTAACTGTCGCGGTAGCCGCAGTCTATTTGCAGGTCATGGGCCATGACTTTATCAGCTTTGATGATAAAGACTACGTGCTGGAAAACCCACATGTCCTGACAGGCGTCAAATCCGCAAACATGACTTGGGCATTTACAACCTTCTATGCGAGCAACTGGCATCCCCTGACGTGGTTATCCCACATGCTGGATGTGCAGTTGTTCGGATTGAATGCGGGCATGCATCACCTGGTGAATGTCCTCTTTCATATAGCGAACAGCATCCTTCTTTTTCTCGTGCTTTACAGGATGAC
>DATJBN010000137.1:0-5257 GCA_035515335.1 Syntrophales bacterium
ATTCACTCCGCCCATAATACCAGACAGATCCTTGTAGACCTCAAGGACGGAATACTAAACCTTTTCGACGCCAACTCAATCACCATATACATGGTGGATAAGCTGAAGAACGAAATCTACTCCATGTTCCTCGTTGGCTCACAGCTCAAAGAAATCAGGCTACCGGTCAACAACAAGAGTATCGCCGGCTATGTGGCAAATACGGCAAAGCCGATAAACATAGCAGACGTGTACGATCTTGAAGAACTCAAGTCCATAGATAAGGACCTTGCCTTTGACTACAGGTGGGATAAGAAGTCAGGCTTCAGAACAAGACAAGTGCTTGCAGCCCCCATCTTTTACGAAAAGACCCTCAAGGGGGTTATCCAGATACTGAACAGAAAAGGCACCGGCAAGTTTAGCGATGAAGAACAGGGATTCCTGATGGAGATTGCCGACGTTCTGGGAATAGCGATCAACAATCAGGAGGTATACGGCAGAAGAAGGAAGACACGGTTCGATTATCTTGTCACCCGCGGGCTTCTCAAGGAATACGAGCTCGACAGCGCCTGGGAGAGAGCGCGGGAAGAGAAGGAATCGATGGAAACCTTCCTGATGGGGAAATACAAGATCTCCAAGGGCGACATCGTGAGATCCTATGAAGAATATTTTCACTGCAAGGTTATAGCGTTCAATGAGAAATTTCCCATCCCGAGCGACCTACTGAGGAATCTGAAGCGGGAGTTTCTGAGGCGTGAGATGTGGGTTCCACTCCAAAGGGTTGACGGGAGCATCCACGTGATCATGGACGATCCTTATAATATTCTGAAGCGGGATACGATCGAAAGTATCCTGAAGACGAAATCTGTCAAATATGACGTTGCTCTCCCGGAAGACATCGTAAAGTACATTAACCTCTTTTATTCGCACAACGAAAACGATGAGTCCATAACGGACATCTTAGGCAAACTCGTTTCCGATGAAGAAATTGAAGAAGACGAAGGCGAAGTCGTCACAGAGTCCGACAGCGTCATCATGCAGATCGTCAACAAGATCATTAATGATGCATACACAAGGCGTTCATCAGACATCCATGTCGAACCCAATGTTGCCAAGAAGAATGTGGAAATACGCTACAGGATTGACGGCGAGTGCATGCTTTACCAGACTCTCCCCTATAATTACCGGGCCGCTGTAGTCTCAAGAATCAAGATCATGTCGAACCTGGATATCACCGTAAAGCGCCTCCCCCAGGACGGAAAGATAAAATTCCGGAGGGCCGGCGGAGAAGAGATCGAGCTCCGCGTGGCGACACTTCCTACACAGGGCGGTGTGGAAGACGTGGTCATGCGTATACTCGCGAAGGGTACGACCATGCCTCTTGAAGAGATGGGACTTCTCGACAGAAACTACAAGGGCTTGGTAAACATCTGCGAGAAACCTTACGGACTAATATTGTGCGTGGGGCCAACGGGTTCCGGTAAAACAACGACGCTCCATGCGGCGCTACACCACATCAACACTCCGGACAAAAAGATATGGACGGCTGAAGACCCTGTTGAAATCACACAGTACGGTCTTCGCCAGGTTCAGGTCCATCCCAAGATCGGATTAGATTTTGCAGCTGTGACCCGCGCATTCCTCCGTGCCGACCCGGACGTCATCATGGTCGGCGAAATGAGAGACTTCGAGACTGCAAAGACAGGCATCGAGGCCTCGCTTACAGGTCACCTGGTATTCAGCACCCTTCATACGAACAGCGCCCCGGAGACCGTTGTAAGGCTCCTCGATATGGGTATAGACCCGCTGAATTTCGCCGACTCCCTCCTCGGCATCCTCGCACAGCGCCTAGTCAGGACCCTCTGCACAGTCTGCAAGGAGCCCTATCATCCGTCGATCGAGGAATATGAAGAGCTTGTGGAGAGCTATGGCCGCGAGCAGTTCGAGAAGCTGAACATACCTTTTTCAGACGAGCTGACACTATACCGCCCAAAAGGATGCGAGGCGTGCGTCAAGACAGGGTACAAAGGAAGAATGGGCATCCACGAGCTCCTCATGAACACGGATGCGATCAAGAGGTTGATCCAGAAACATGCGTCCGTCGAGGAGATCAGAGAAACAGCAACTGCCGAAGGGATGACTACCTTGCTTCAGGACGGCCTGCAGAAGGCATTGAAGGGCGTAACAGACGCGAAGCAGGTGCGCAGGGTCTGCATCAAATAGAAACAATCAAATATAAAACCGTATAGTGAATCCTCAGGTGAGCTTGTCTTTCCAGGAGCTGAGCTTCTGCAGGGCCTCAAGCGGCGTCATGTTCAGGACGTCGAGCGACTTAAGCTCGTTCGCTATTATCTCTTCACCCTCCATGAAAAGGCTCAACTGGGCCTTGTCCTTCGGTGCGGATTTTTTCCCACGGGCAATCTTCGGCATGCCGACGGCGTCGAATTCACCTTTCTCAAGGTTGTTCAATATCTCTCTGGCCCTGACAACAACATCTTCAGGAACACCCGCAATCTTGGCAACCTGGATCCCGTAGCTGCGATTTGTTCCGCCTTCCATGATCTTTCTTAAAAATATTATCCTGTCGCCCCATTCCTTGACGGCGATATTGAAATTTTTTATCCCCTCCTTGGTCAGGGCAAGGTCAGTCAACTGATGGTAGTGTGTCGCAAAGAGTGTGCGCGCCCCGATGAGCTTCTTATCGTGGATATATTCCGCCGTCGCCCACGCAATGCTGAGCCCGTCAAATGTGCTCGTACCTCTGCCGACTTCATCGAGAATAATCAAACTCCTGCGTGTCGCATTTCTCAGGATATTCGCGACCTCATTCATCTCGATCATGAAGGTGCTCTGTCCCCGCGCCAGACTGTCCGCCGCGCCGATGCGGGTGAAAACGCGGTCTATGACACCGATGCGTGCTTCCGCAGCAGGCACGAAGCTTCCCATCTGCGCAAGGATCACAATCAGGGCGACCTGCCTGATGTACGTCGACTTTCCCGCCATATTGGGGCCGGTGATGATGAGCAGGCGGTTCTCGTCCAGGTCTAGGCGCACATCATTCGGAACAAAGCCGTCGGCAAGCGGCATCCTTTCCACGACTGGATGCCTGCCTTCCGTAATCTCGATCCTGTCTTCGCTGTCGCAGACCGGACAGCAGTAATTATATCGGTCCGCTATGTCTGCAAGCGACGCTATGGCATCAAGCTCCGCAATGTGCGCCGCCACTCTCTGAATCCGCTTTACATCCTTTGCAATCTCTTCCCTGATCCCGATGAAGAGGTCGTATTCGCGCTCCTTCCTGCGGTCTTCTGCGGAAAGCACGGTGTATTCATATCCCTTCAACTCCTCATTGATGTAACGCTCCGCATTCACGAGGGTCTGCTTCCGGATGTAGTCGGCGGGCACGAGCCCTGTGTTCGACTTTGTGACCTCGATGTAATAACCGAAGACGTTATTGAATCCCACCTTCAGGGAATTGATCCCCGTCCGTTTCTTCTCTTTATCCTCGAGGGCTGCGATCCACTTCTTTCCATCCCTGCTGATGGAAACAATCTCGTCAAGGTCTCGGTCGAAGCCAGTCTTTATGATTCCGCCTTCCCGGATCGTCATCGGAGGATCTTCGGCGATGGATCTTTCGATGAGATCGAGGACATCGGGCATCTCGTCGATGCCTGCATAGATCGACATGAGGAGTGCTGAATCAAGACCCCAGATGAAGGCCCTGATCTGCGGCAATGCCTTCAGGGATGTCTTGAGGGCAATCAGATCGCGTCCGTTAGCCACCCCCATCGATACCTTGCTCGCCAGTCTTTCCAGGTCGTAGACGCCGGACAGAGCCTTCCTGAGATCACCTCTCAGTAGGTGGTTTCCCTTAATCTCGGAAACTGCCGTCAGTCTTTCCCTGATCTTCTCCGGATCAACTAGCGGGTAGTTTAGCCACCAGCGAAGTTTTCGCCCGCCCATGGGAGTAATTGTATGATCGAGAATATGGAAAAGTGTTCCCTCTTTTTTCCCTTCAGTGATCGTTGAAAATAATTCGAGGTTCCGTTTTGCGATGTCATCCATGATGAGATAATTATCCGTCTCATACCACTGGATGGCATTTATGTGTCCCGGGTGCTCCTTCTGCGTTTCCTCGACATAGTTCAGAATGGCGCCTGCCGCGGCTGCTGTGGCCTTATGTTCCAGCACGCCTTCCTTTTCGAGCATTTCGGGAGGGAAGTATTCTGCGAGCCGGGAAGCGGCGCTTTCATAATCAAAATAATCTGCCGCAAAACAATTTATCCTCGGCTGAGGTTCCCCTTGCGATAACGCCTTTACGACGGCCTTATCCGGAAATTCCTCTTCAATGATCACCTCGCGAAAATCCAGGCCGCTGATTTCGGCAAGGAATATGTCCCTGCCCCTGTACTCTGTGACACGAAATTCTCCCGTCGTTATATCCAGAAGAGCGAGGCCGAAGCTGTCTTCCATCAGCACAACAGCCATCAGGAAAGTATTCTCCTTGACGCCGGCGCCGCCATCGTCAACGAAAAGCGCGGGGGTAATAACGCGCACTACCTCCCTCTTGACAACTCCCTTCGCTTCTTTTGGATCCTCTATTTGCTCGCAGATTGCAACCTTGAAACCTTTCTCGATCAGCTTTGCGATATATGATGACGCGGCATGGTAGGGAATACCGCAGAGAGGAATGCTGTCGTCTTTTCCCTTGTTCCTCGATGTGAGTGTAATCTCCAGGACTTTGGAGGCAGTAATCGCGTCCTCAAAAAACATCTCATAGAAATCCCCCATCCTGAAAAAAAGGATGCAGTCCTTATACTTCTCCTTGATCTCCAGGTATTGCCTCATGGCGGGAGTGAGGTTCATCGTGCCTGTCATTCCCACTTATCACCCTTCTTCTTGAGATCGATGTACGTCACCCGCTCTACCCTACCCCGATCACTGACGAAGGAATTGAGAACCCAGCTTACGACACTGATGATGAGAGACCCGATGACTGCCGTCCAGAATCCGTGGACCTCGAAACCGGGAATGATACCCGACGCAATCTTCAGCATCAGGGCGTTGATAAGAAAGGTAAAAAGGCCGAGTGTCAGGATATTGATGGGCAGCGTAAGGATGAGCAGGATAGGCCTGAACAGGGCATTAAGGATTCCCAAGGCTGCGGCCGCTAAGAATGCTGAGAAAAACCCACTGACGTGTATTCCCTCGAGTATATAAGAGGCCGCGATTATGGCGATTGTAAGAATTATCCAGCGTATCAGAATTCCCATTATGA
>DATJBN010000138.1:0-6502 GCA_035515335.1 Syntrophales bacterium
GGCGCCGATTCGCCGCGGACCGGAACGAAGATGACTTTTAGCGAATAGCCCTGGAAAATCTTGTCCGTTATGATTTTTATGCGCCGCATGTGGACGGGTGAGCTGACAAATATCGCAGATGTCAGGTTATGCTTCTCCATCATGCGTTTTGCTTCGAGCACCTCGACATGGGTGTTTTCAAAGTAAGGTTTCGGCTTGAGCCCGGAAATGATCACTTTTGGATTTGCCCTTTTCGTGTCCGCCGCCGCTATTCCGGCTTGAGTGTCTATGACCTTTCCCAGTGCGGGTATGAAAAGATAGCGGGCAAAACCTTCGCCCATGAGACGGTTTGCGTCTTCCTGCCTGGCCTTGTTATCGGGTCCCACGAAGAGCACGACGGCGTCCGATCTTACCGGCATATCTGCGTAAGCGAGGTATCGCGGGGCATAATGCAACACGATAAGAGAACCTGCGGCAAACAGAAAGATAGCAAAATATATCAATCTTCTTTTTGTTAAAGCCATTGGTATCAAATAGGGCGATTATTGCGGCCCTCTGCGCTTTCTCAGCGTCAGTTCCCATTCCCAGGCCGTTTTGATGATGAACTCGAGGTTGTCGTGTCGTGGCCGCCATTCAGTTATGCTCCGTAGCCTCGCGCTGTCCGCTACCAACTGGGGCGGATCTCCTTCACGTCTTGGCGCCTCTTCCACCGGAAAATCTATACCCGTGACCTTCTTTGCCGCTGCCACCACTTCTCTAACAGAGAATCCATGACCATATCCGCAATTCAAAACATCCGATTTGCCCGTCTTCATCAGATATTCGAGTGCGAGGAGGTGGGCATCCGCGAGGTCGACCACATGAATGTAGTCCCTGATGCATGTCCCGTCCGGTGTGGGATAGTCAGTCCCAAAGATCGACAACTTCCTGAAATCGCGCTGGGCTGTCTTCAAAGCCCTGGTTATGAGATGAGTTGCATCACGATAATCCTGACCGATCCTTGCCCGCGGGTCGGCACCTGCCACATTGAAATAGCGAAGGGCTATGTAGTTGAAGTCCTTGCTTGCAGCTATATCTCTTAGGATCTTCTCGACCATGGCCTTGGTGGCACCGTAAGGGTTTATCGGCCTCATTGGAGCAGACTCGTCTACGGGCATTTTCTCCGGTATCCCGTAAACGGCCGCGCTTGAGGAATATATGAAATTCCTTATGCCATTTCGTTCCATGGCATCGAGAAGGTTCAAGGTGTTCCCGATATTGTTGCGGTAATATATGAGCGGCTCCCTCATGGATTCCTCGACCTGAATCGAGGCGGCAAAGTGAATTATCGCATCAGGCCTGAATCTTTCGATCACAGAGTTTACAGTCTTTATATCCTCGAGGTCACCCTCCACGAGTGTCCCATAAAGGACCGCAGATGTGTGTCCGGTCGAGAGATTGTCAAATACAAGTATGTCATGTCCGCTTTCACCGAGCGCAGCGACAACCTGGCTGCCAATATAGCCTGCTCCTCCTGTCACAAGGACCTTCATGCGCGTTCTTTCTCCTGTTCAATGGTAAACCTGGCAGGGCTCGGATAATCTTCAGTGCATTTTGGAAACCGGCCCGTCCACTTGCCTTCGCTTGTCGCCTTCGGAAAGGAATTGATTATTAACCCAGAACAACCTAAAAATCAATGATAGATGATATTATGGATTGTTTGATTGTTACAGGAACAGGCGAATGAGAATTTCCATTGAGGTTGCCAGATTGAGATTCAATTTGGCGGTGAGATGTGATATTTCTGGGGGAGGGACAATCACGGCAGCGAAAAAATCCCGAGAGTGGGGGACAGCTTGTGATCTACTTGAGTCAAGATAGAGACATACATGATGATCTGTTCGGCTCCCTGGCACAACCGGCTCAAACGATCGCGATTGGCGATGCGGCTATTGCCGTGGGAAAATATTTTCTCGGGTTCCCCTATGCAAGTAATACTCTGGAGACAAAGGGCAGAGAGACGCTCGTCATAAACCTGCGTGAGTTCGACTGCTTCACATTTGTCGAAAATGTAGTTGCCCTGATGTGCCTTCTAAAAAAAAATCGGACGGGCTTCAACGATTACACGAGAGTGCTGAGATACATCCGCTATCGCCAGGGGATATTGAAAGGATACTCCTCACGCCTCCACTACTTCTCCGACTGGCTTCGTGACAATACGGAAAAAGGAGTCCTGCAGGACATAACACGGAGGGCAGGGGGGATCCGGTTCCGAAAACGTCTTACTTATATGACGGCTCACAAGGGATGCTATTCCGCCCTCAACAGAGAAAAAGTGTACCGGGAAATGGCAACCATAGAAAAGCGGCTGTCCAGGCGGCTTATGTGTTGTGCGCCTAAGGACAAATCAGCTAAGTTTGAGGAGTCAATCAAAAGCGGGGATGTTATTGCGATGACGACGGACATTGAGGGGCTTGACGTTGTTCATGTGGGCCTTGCCTTGTGGCTTGGGAAAAAGCTTCACCTCCTGCACGCATCGGAAGCACAGAAAAAAGTCGTGATCTCCTGTGAAAGTCTGAATGAGTATCTGGCCGGTAGAAAGACCATGACTGGCATAATGATCGCGCGCCTCAGGCCGGTAGGTCGAAATGATGGTAATCGTACTTCGGCCTGAAATGTCCCCCCCAGCGCCATCCTCGCTTCAGGAATTCTCTTACGAGCGGGTGTGAATCGTAAAGAGTACCTGCATTTCCCGGAATGTAGCTTGCGCCCGGCGGGTCGATCCGTCCGTCCACGTCTATCACTGGGTTCAGATACGGATTGATGTCTATCGCTTTTCCGAATGCGTGGTTCGACAGCCTCTCCGTACCCTGAACGACCCGGTAGTTAAAGGCCGACGTATTATTGTCCGCCATCGATCTGTCGTCGGACCAATCATAGTGCACGATGGGCACTACCTTCAAGAGAGGGAAGGTCATTTCCTCGATGTGCTTGAAGATATCGATAATATCCTTCTTCACATCCCCATGGATGATGAGCTGTCCCTTATGTACCCTGCCGTCGAATGATGTGTAACGTACATCGATAAGACATAATCTTTCAATTAGATCATCCGGTGCGCCCGTTCCGGCAATGGCCTCGGTAAGTGTCATGTTGCTGTCGATTATGTCCTTCATGTGATAGCCGCCAGTATCCTTTGTTCGGTCTCTTCATCAACTGAGACTTCTCCGTAGATATTCCGCACGAGCTCTGCGTCGACTCTGTTGAAGTCCTTGTCCAGAGGCGTTACCACAACGCCGCCCATCTCCACCATCCCCGGAGAAATCAGTATCCTGTCATCTCCCGGCAAGAAATATACGGAAGGCCGATGTCTCTGCCTGGGAAATATTGCTACCTGCCACATGTTTCCATTGTATGATGCCAGGAGATTCATTCTGGGCTCCGCAGGCGACGAAAGGGCGCTCTTCATCGCCGATATGACCTTCGTCAGTGCGCTGCCAAGAGCGTTACAGTCCTTACCTTCGATGATCATTACTTCTCTCCCGAGACCTCTCTCCCGAAAAAGCGGAACACCATCGATCGAACCGACAGTTGTCATTCTGTCCCTCTCCGCTATCTCCTTCTCAATCGGAAGAATTCCCCGGTTCGTCGCCTGGAAGTGCAGGTGATCCGGCGCCGATGCGCCGCCTTCCGGGCCGTTGTAGAACACATTGAAGTCGGGACTGAAGTCCTTCGCCATTGAAAGAAAAATTGGAGTGCAGCCGGCGAAAGATTGTGGGAGATGATTCACATGGACGATTGTATAGTGCTCGGGACAGATAGGGTAGGGATTGCAGAGAACCATAAAGTCCGCCCGGTACAGGATGCCGAGTTGTGGCTCCGGCAGATTTTCGAGACAGAGGAAGCAGGGTCTGGCGTCGATGGATTTTTGATCGATCCGGGCAGTAGTGCTCTTGATGCGTCCGGGGTTGTGGTGAATCCTGACAGAGAAGCCGTTGCAGCGTAGCTCCTTTGTACGCACGCTGCCTAGCGCTGCGTAGCCCATGGCGAGGTTCGGCCATGAGTTCTTTTGGCTCTCAAGGAGATCACGGCATTGGGCGGGAAGAGACTGTCCGGTCGTCTTTCCGTCGAATATTGCGAAAATTCTTTTCGTGAGAAGTGCATCCATGCCGGTTATCATTTTGCTCTCATCTTCCTCCGCGCCATGATTTCCAGGGTTCGAATTTTGTCCTTGAATGCGTCAAAGCGATTCGCCTCTTCAACTGGGATTCGGGCATCCGTGTTCCCAGCCCATCTTCTGCAGAGGTATAGGCTCTCGTAGATTCTGCCCAGCCGGTAGTCCCTTGATAATCGCAGCGCCATTGCGTAGTCTTCGCCGTACCCTACATTGAGGAAACCGATGCCGCGGATGATTCCCGTATCGAAGGCACGAGGCGCCCCGAAGCCGTCTATGCGGAGTGCATTGTTTCTCCCGTTCTCATCCGTCCATTCCCTGTGGTCGACTACGCCCGGCGGGATTGCGTTCAAGTGTTCATCGACGAGGGTGTATGAACCGATGACCATCGCGAAATTTCCGTTCCTGAAGATATCGACGATCTTCTGCAGCGTCCCGGGACCCTGGTAAAGGTCGTCTGAGTCCAGTTGAACTGAATAACGTCCGCAGAATTCTGAGAAGATTGCCTCGTTCCAGCATCCGCCGATATTAAGGTCCAATCTTGCCGGGATAATGTGTTTGACTGCAGGATTGCGTCCGGCAAGTTCGGCCAAAACTTCCGATGTCCCGTCCGAAGAATGATTATCCACTACGATTATATTTCTTGAAAAGTCCGTCTCCTGTGAGAGGGCGCTCTCGACGGCTTCTGCGACAGTCTTCACGCGGTTGCGCACCGGGATGATCACGCTTGCCTCAACGGGGTAGCTGTACGGGAGACCTGGCATGTCCGTAAAATGCGGTTCCAGAAACGCACCGATGTTCCGCAGATGTGATGTGGCGACGCGTTCCATCTCTTTCTGGACTGCCATGTTCTTTTGATCGACATAGCCGAAGCGTCTCTCATGCCGAGTTGCATCTGCTCCGGCATCTGCTTCATTCTTGGTGTAGAGATATTCCTGTATGTGGAATAGATGGTGGTCGATGGACACCTTCAAACGCAGGTCATACAATCCGGCGTGAAGAACGTCGAGTATGGGGCCGTATTTCGTGAAGGCCCTTCTGACAGCGGGCAGGGAGAACATGGTGAGACATCCAAAATCGAATCCGTCACGGATGCTTCCCAATTGGTAGTCATTGACCGGGTGTTCGATGAGAATGCCTTGTTCGAGGTCCAGATGGTCTGAATAGACCATGCCGGAGTCGGTGGCTTCGGCGACTTCGACAAATCGCCCTAGTGTCGGAGGTGGAATGTTCAGCTTCTCGGGCTCGGTGACGAAAAGAAGAAAACCCGTCTCTGCTGAGGCCGTGATTCTGTTCAACGTATCACCGGCAGTGATTGATCCAGCTCTCATTACACTGCACCTCGGCCACGGAGGCGTTAGAGCATCCTTACTCACAATAACAATTTTTTCAATCAGCTCCGACTGGACAAGGGTTATGATCGTGCGTTCAAAACCTGCTTCGCCAATAAATGGTACAACTGCCGTCAGCTTCTTCATCGACTGTCCCCATAACCGAGGGTCGCAAAAATCCTAGGCTTACATAAACTGTGACTCACAAGCCGGATTTCTTAGCACATAATCTATGGAATACAAAGGCAAAATATAATACTTCAATGGCATGTGCGCCACGAGGCTGCACAAGAGATGAGGGAGGGCCCCTCGGAGCCGGCTTGCAGGAGCAGGCTTCAAACCACCTTAAGCTGCTGTGGTAAAGAGCCATGGTGGTGAGCGTTAAGGGGAAAAGGCACGGCAGAAGACCGTGTCAGGTAAGGATCAGGGAGGCGAGCGCAAGCGAACTACCGATGAGGTGTCGAAATGAAATGGACGATGTCAGAACTGGGGCGCATGCCAGACCCCAGGATAAGTCCAGAAGGTGCCTGTTTACTGTCTGGGCGGCATCCGGCATAAAGGTAGCGCGAACCTGATTACAGGCTCTTGTGTGGAACGTGGGAACCTGTCGTCCCGATGCCAAGGGAGAAATTCAAGTGGAGGACCCACGAGAATGAGAGTACCGATGCGGGGCACGGGGGCGGACCAACTCGTAGTAGTGTGGAAGTTTCTGTAATGGGAATGGAGCGAAGGGGTTGGATCATCCGGTCTTATTGCACGGTCAACCAGAGATGGGAGGAGCCGGGGAATAAGACAATACTGCTGGGTAGTGCGGTGGTTGGATGATAAGAGCCGTATGACGGGAGACTGTCACGTCCGGATCCGTGGGAGCCGGGGGCTGCGATGCCCCCGGCTACCCGACCAGTTGAACCTGGGTGGTAGTTAAATCTGGCCGGTGAGGTGGTAGGTGATGGGCCGCCGGTCGCCGGGCATGGCAGGCGGCGTGGCGTTGATCTCGTCCAGGAGCAGTTCCAGGGCGCGGGCCACCCGGGGGGCGCCG
>DATJBN010000139.1:0-28783 GCA_035515335.1 Syntrophales bacterium
GGGCTTGAGCAATGCCTATATATATATTGCTAAATAGCAATATAATAAGAAGGTGACCCATGAAAGACTTCCTAAAGGTCATGAAAGCACTCTCCGATCCCAACAGGGTGAAGATTGTGAAGATGCTCCAGCACAAAGCGATGTGCGTGTGTGAGATTCAGGCGGCTTTGAATATAGCCCAGCCGACCGTTTCCAAGCATCTGAAGCTTCTGGGGAAGGCCGGTCTCGTGCATTTCCGGAAAGACGGGCTGTGGGTGGATTACTATCTCACCGACGGGGGCAGAAGTCCTTTTGCCGCGAGTCTTCTGGGAAATCTCAAGCACTGGATGCAGGACGACCCGGAGATTCAGGGGATCGCAAGGAAACTGAAGTCCATCCGCCGTGAGGATATCTGCAAGTAGCGGTGGGCATATTGCTCAATGGAAATGTAAGGATGGTATAAAAGTAAAATGATACGCGCTTTTGCGGACTGGCTGACATATAGGATATTCGGGATCTTGGCAGGCACCCATCTTGCAGATGCGGTGAATTTCTTCATCTACGATACGATCAAGATACTCCTGATGCTGACGGCGATCATATTCATCGTCTCGATCATCAGGAGTTTCTTTCCGCCGGAGAAGGTAAAGAAGATACTCGCCAGTAAAGTGGAGTTTGTTGGAAATGTACTGGCATCGCTTTTGGGTATCGTAACGCCTTTCTGTTCATGTTCTGCGGTGCCGGTGTTCATAGGCTTTCTCGAAGCCGGGGTCCCGCTGGGGGTGACTCTCTCTTTTCTCATTGCCTCGCCGATGATTAACGAGGTCGCTCTGGTGCTGCTCTGGGGCCTTTTCGGGGCGGAGATTGCGCTCATATATATAGGTACCGGTTTGGCCGTGGCGATCATTGCGGGCGTGGTATTGGGACGCATTCCGGCAGTGGAAAAAATGGTCGAGGATTATGTCTGGGAGCTGAGGATGGCCGAGGCGGCAATCCCCGAACTGACATGGCGGGATCGTTTTGAGCAGGCGTCGATGCATACGCAGGATATCCTCAGGCGGGTGACGCTTTATGTGATTCTGGGAATCGGAGTGGGGGCAATCATCCACGGATACGTTCCGATTGACTTTGTCGCCACTTACGCGGGGCGCGGGAATCCCTTTGCCGTTCCGCTTGCCGTGCTCATTGCAATTCCCCTTTACTCGAATGCCGCGGGGACCATTCCGATAGTGCAAGCGCTCATGGGGAAGGGGATGCCGCTGGGGACGGTGCTCGCCTTCATGATGGCGGTAACGGCGATATCGTTTCCGGAAATGGTGATCTTAAGGAAGGTTTTGAAAGTCAAGCTGCTCGTGATTTTTGCCGCCATTCTGACGGTGGCAATAATCATGGTTGGCTATCTCTTCAATGCAATCATGTGAAAGAAGGTGAAAAAAATGGAGATCAAGATACTCGGGCCCGGCTGCCGCAATTGCGAGAAGCTTGCCGAGGAGACGAAGCGCGCCGCAAAAGAGGCGGGCTGTACGGTGAATATCTCTAAGGTCACAGACATGAAAGAAATCATGTCTTACGGCGTGCTCAGCACACCCGGCCTCGTGATAAACGGCAAGGTCAAATCATACGGCCGTATTCCGTCGGCAGGCGAAATAAGAAAATGGGTCGATGAATCTCTCGCGGAGAACAAATAACCGACCAGGAAAGGGTATTGAAAATGGCGGAGGCTATCACGAGGAAACTTGGATTTCTGGACCGGTACCTGACATTGTGGATATTCCTTGCCATGCTCGTCGGCGTTCTTTCGGGGTACCTGTTTCCGGGGATAAGACAGATCATCAACTTCTTTCAGGTGGAGACGACAAATATCCCGATTGCCATCGGCCTGATCCTGATGATGTATCCGTCTCTCGCCAGGGTCAAGTACGAAGAGCTGGGAAAGGTGTTCAGCAACTTCAAGGTTCTTGGCCTGTCACTGATCCTCAACTGGGCAATCGGTCCGGTTCTCATGTTTGTTCTCGCCGTCGCCTTTCTATCCGGCTATCAAGAATACATGGTGGGGCTAATCCTCGTGGGTCTTGCCCGGTGCATCGCCATGGTCATCGTCTGGAACGAGCTTGCCGAGGGAAACCGTGAGTACTGTGCCGGTCTCGTCGCGTTCAATGCGATCTTTCAAATGCTCCTCTATGCCCTGTATGCCTATTTCTTCATCACGGTTCTTCCACCCTGGCTGGGGCTCAAGGGAGTGACGATCAACGTGTCAATGGGAGATGTGGCCAAAACGGTAATGATCTATCTGGGCATCCCCTTCTTTGCGGGGATGATAACCCGCTTTGTCCTGCTTCGAATCAGAGGAAAGGCATGGTATGAAGAAAAATTCATTCCGAAGGTCAGTCCCATTACCCTGGTGGCTCTGTTGTTCACTATTCTCGTGATGTTTTCTCTCAAAGGAGAATACATTATCGAACTGCCTTTACATGTCATCCGGATAGCTATTCCTCTTTGCCTTTATTTTCTTATAATGTTCTTCCTGACATTCTACTTGTCCAGGAAAGTGGGGGCGGACTATGCTACTACAACAACGCTGTCCTTTACAGCAGCCTCGAATGATTTCGAACTTGCCATTGCTGTTGCAGTCGCGGTGTTCGGGATTAATTCCTGGCAGGCGTTTGCAACAGTTATCGGTCCTCTTATGGAAGTTCCTGTTCTAATCGCCCTGGTGAACGTTGCCCTGCACTTCCGGAAAAAATATTTTCCGTACGCGGTCGAGACACCCGCAGGCGTGTGCTACCTGAGCTGCAAAGAATAGGTACATTTGAAAAAGGCATGGGGCAGGAATAGCCGCAGTTATTTGGAATAAAAAAAGTGGCGGAATTCTGGTTCAACATGTGCTAAATCTTACTGTGTCAAAAGAAGGCCTTCAGCCTTCAGCAAATTGATCCTCAACTCAAAATCGGCGATACGAAACTGAAATAAAGGAGCGAAGGATGACGGAACAAAGAGTTTTGATCCGGAGAAAAGGTCCCACATGCACGCTGACATTGAATTCTCCCGGGAAGATGAATGCGATAGACAGGGATATGATCCAGGAACTCCAGGCCGCCCTCGGCGCCCTCAAATTCGACAGGGATTCCCGTGTCGTGATCCTGGAAGGGGCAGGGGGGCACTTCTGCGCGGGTGCCGATCTCTCCGTTCTCGGCTCAGGCATCAATGCGACCGAAGCTCATGCGGTGATGACACAAATCAGCGGGCTGATTTCGGGCCTACGCGAGCTTCCCCAGCCCGTCATCTGCAAGGTAAGAGGGGCAGCCTATGGAGGCGGCGCCAACCTGGCCCTCTCTGGTGATCTTGTCGTTGCCGCCCACACGGCGAGAATCAGCCAAGTGTTCGTGAACATCGGCCTCACGCTCGATTGCGGGGGAACATATTTTCTTCCCCGGTTGGTAGGCATGGCACGGGCAAGTGCGCTGGCCCTGCTGGGAGATGAACTGGACGGCGGGACGGCAGCCGAAATCGGCCTCATCTATAAATCCTGTGCCGACGAAGAACTGGACGGCAAGGTCGATTCCCTCGCATCGGTCCTGGCGCAGAAATCCCCGTTGGCCCTGTCCGTAATCAAGAAGGGACTGAACAGGAGTCTTTCCATGACGCTTAATGAAGCCCTTGAGTGGGAGGCCGCACAGCAATCGATCCTGCTTCAGGGCGAGGAGCATAAAAGGGCTCTGCTCGCTCTCCTTCAGGCGAAACGAAAGAAAGAATAGCATGCTTTAGAACAAGGGTTTTATTGGTCGAGAGTTCAAGGAGGAGTAAGAAGATGGCTTATAAATTCATAGACGTGAAAGTGGAAAATAACGTTGCGACGCTTTCCCTCGCGAGAACGGAAAGCTTGAACGCGCTGAATCTCGCCTTTGGAAAGGAAATCACGGACGCAGTCAGGGAACTTAACGCCCGCGAGGATGTGCGTGTCATCATCTTGAGGAGCGCTGCCCGCATCTTCTGTTCCGGTCTCGACCTCAAGGACTTTATGACACTCGGTCTCTTGGGAGGCGGGGCTAAGGGCGGCTTCTTCTTCAAAGAGAAAGTGAAGAGCCTCTTCGACTGCTGCAATGTCCTCGAAGAATGCAGGAAACCAATCATCGCCGCGGTGCACGGACAGTGCGTCGGCGGTGGGCTGGACATCATCTGCGCCTGTGACATCAGGCTATGCTCGGAAGACGCGTCTTTTTCCCTGAGGGAAGCGGCTATCGGTTTTGTCGCCGACATGGGCGTCCTACAGAGACTTCCGCATATTGTGGGCCAGGGCTTCGCACGCGAGATGGCCTATACGGCGCGCTTCTTCTCTGCTAAGGAAGTAGAGAAGATGGGGCTCGTGAATACCGTTTATCCCGATCAGGCGGCACTCATGGAAGGCGCAAAAACACTTGCCGACCAGATTGCCGCAAACGCCCCTCTTGCCGTCATGGCAACGAAGGAGGTTCTCAATTACAGCCGTACGGCTTCCATCGAGGAAGGAATGGACATGGCCATAGAGAAGAACGCCATCTTTCTTAACTCAAAAGACATAGTTGAAGCAGCAACAGCATTTATGGAAAAGCGCAAACCCAACTTCAAAGGAGAATAATATTTCGTCTCATAAGGAGGAGGAATTGAAAACACGAATCACGGAACTGTTCGGAATCAAATATCCCATCCTGTTATCCGGTATGAGCTGGATCAGCGTGCCGAAGATGGTCGCGGCGGTCTCCAATGCCGGAGGGCTCGGCCTTCTCGCGACTGGGCCGCTGAGTGTTGAAGAGACGCGCAAGGCCGTTCGGGAGATCCGGGAGTTGACGGATAAGCCATTCGGCGCCAATGTTGCGCTGATGTTTCCGGGCGCGGCGGAAAGCGCCAGGGTCCTTCTCGAAGAGAAGGTGCCGGTGATCAATTTCTCTCTCGGCAAAGGCGACTGGCTTGTGAAGAAAGCCCACGAATACGGCGGCAAGGTCTTGGCAACGGTCGTTGGAGCACGCCATGCCTTGAGGGCCGAGAGCTATGGCTGCGACGGTGTCATCGCGACGGGTCATGAGGCTGCCGCTCATGGAGAGGCCCTGACCACCTTCATACTCATCCCCACACTGGTTGATGCGGTAAAGATACCCGTGATCGCTGCCGGCGGCGTAGCAGACGGACGCGGACTTGCAGCGGCCCTGGCCCTCGGCGCTGAAGGCGTTGCCATGGGGACGCGTCTGATGACGACGAAGGAAAGCCCCCTTCACAATGTGTATAAAGACCTCTCGATCAAGAGGGAAGCGACGGATACGCTTTTCTCCGACCGGTTCGACGGAATTTTCTGCCGTGTACTTAACACTGAAGCAGCTCGGAAAGCGATCAAGCGGGGACTCAATTTACCCGCGGCTTTTGTCAATGCCCAGGAAATCACCCGGCAGATCAAGGTGCCTTTCTGGAAGGTCTTTGCGGGCGTGATGGCCTCGGGATGGAAGACGGCTCGACAGATGGCGTTTCTAGCAAACGCATTCAAGGCGATACGCGTGGCAACAGAGGAAGGCGACATGAAAGAAGGCGTCCTCCCCATCGGTCAGGTCACCGGTCTCGTTCACGATGAACCGACAGTCGCGGAAGTGCTCGACCGTATCGTGGCGGAGGCCAAGGCGATCCGCGGGAAGCTTGATAGTGCGCTGGAATAAGAAGGCGACAACTCGATAAAACTAACGATTTGGTAAACGTCTGGTTTCCTGTCAAGGAATCAGAACTGGTCTTATACAGCACCTTCCATCCCGTAGGTCTGTTTAAGCATTATTGCAAGCGCCAAATAATGATGAGCTTTTATCGTAGCAGGTTTCATCCGGCAATAAGTAGACGGGATCAGTGAGAATATCAATAACGGGTTATCACGTAATCAGTAGATCAAAATACTTGCTGAAATAACATGACCGCCTTCGTTATTTGTTCATATTAAAGTTCATCACCAGAGGGACTGATAGTTTCCCGAAGGAACCACCAAGCACGAAAGCGCCATACGAGGAGGGTGGGAACCCTTTCGCACGCAGCTCGTCGCGTGCGGTAAGCCAGGCCCTGCCCAAATTACCGTCACGTGACTGCTTGTGAAAAATCTCCATGAACATGCGCGTTGCCTCGTCATCCACCGGCCATAAACTCGATAAAATTGAGGATGCACCTCCCAGATAAAAGCTACGCGCCAATCCCAGCAGTTCATCGCCACTGACTATTTTGCCCATGCCGGTTTCACAGGCAGATAAAACAACCAACCGCGACTTCAAAGGTTTGGCAAAAAGCGTTCCAGCGGTTAGAGGGGTAGCTTTGGTGCCGTCGCTCAGGACCAGCGCCGACTGGAGCGGATATACAGTATCAAAAAGGGCATGGGTGGCAAAGTGCAGCACGTCAATGCTTTCGCCCACTTCTCTCCTCAATGCAGATTCAGTTGCCGTCTCACCAATTAAGGCGCTGCTTTTGTAAAGTCCTGCCAGCAATTGCGCTTCTGCACGGGCACCCGGCAATTGTGGCAGCATACCGCCAAACTCCGGATCACCGATTATGGCAGCATGCACCTGCGGCGCTGGCGCATGCGCCGCTCGCGTCACCCACCCACCATTCGGTTCCACTGCGACGGGATAAGGGACATCCAGCGCCCCCCAGGGGATGAAATATGAATAGCCGCTCGGTACGAAATATATGGCGTCTGCCTTTGGCCATGTACTAAGTTCCAGAGCCGTAGATATAGAGTTCAAGGCCACGAGTTGAGATTGGGCATTGCCCGAGCCGATCGTTGAATTAAACTTGTCAATCAGCTCCTTCAACTGCGAGCCGTTGATCGAGAGTGGAAGTACGGACGCATTATCCGGTGAGACGAACAACAGCTTCAAAGGGGATTTTTCCTGCTCGGGCAAGGCATAGACCAGAAGGGTGTTTCGATTAAGCGACTTCCGCACCATGTCGAGACTCACCGCTGAAACCGCAAACACGTCGGCAAGATCCGGATTATCCTTCCTCAACTGTGCTACCAATGCGGTCCGCTCTTCGAGGAGCTTCTGTTCCCTGCCGAAATCTAATTTCTCCTGGCTTGAGAGCGCATTCTTCTTTTGCCTTTCGAGTTGAATTTCGTGATCCATATTTCGAATGCGCGCCACGACGGGCTCATATTTTCCGGAATGAACGGCCCGCGAAGACAGTAACTGAACAAAAGAGCGTGCTCGGCCACGCTCCAAATCCTCGAACAGCCTTGCCATGTCATGTTTCTTTAGGTCTATCTGTATCAAATCCCGTGTTATGCCTTCCTTGCCTACACCAAAACGAACCTTATCATCATCCGTTGCCATGGTGCCTGCAAGCAGATCAACCACTGCCTGAGCATGACGCAATGCCTGCTCCGCCTCATCTACACGTCCCAGTTCTAGGAACGCATGTCCCCGCACCGCTTCCAGGCGCCAAACATAGTCCAGCAAACCAAGTTTTTCTGCTCCCTGAGTTCCGGTGAACGCTTGCTGGGCAGCCTTTTCAAACTGCCCGCTCGATGCCATGGCATGTGCTTTGAAAGAATCGATAAGTACAGGACCAACCCGAAAATGAAGCTTCTCAAAGAAGCTCCTCGCATGTTCAAATATCCCTGTCACTCTTTCCGGTTCTTGATCAAGGGATATCAGGGCAGTGCCGAGCGCCACCAGCGACATCCCACGTTCCTGAAAAATCTCGTCCGGTATACGCCAATATAAACCATACAAAGGATGCAGCCCGACAAACATTAGATTGTTCATGGTCTGGTTGGCCAGCTCCAACCAAGGCAGTGCCAATTTGGGTTTTCCCTTCGCGATCAGGGATAGACCGAGTACGATATTGGCGCGCGCTTGAGCAGTTGACAGACGCTCAAGCTGGTCGATATCATTAGGAGGCATCGAGTATCTTGTGGGGAAACGCCAAGTGCCGAGTGAAATAATTACCGCAGTTGCATCTTCGATCGCACCTTCGATGTCACCGGCCCAGTAACGCACTTCGGCGCGCAATGCCCTTGATGACTGGTTGGCCCGCTTACCCATAGCCAAGCGTTCAAACTTCTCTGTCCGGGCTGTCTCAGCCTCGGCAAGGTCGGGCATACCCATCATGAGGAGCACATTGACCCGCAGGTGGGACGTTTGCCAAAGCAATGCGGGATTCTTCTTACTGTCTGCCAGGATGAGGTCACATTGGGCAAGCGCTTCCTCAGCCCGACCGGCAAGATAATTGGAAGTCGCTTTGACAAATTCCGGCGGCTCAAGGAAATTGTAAGTGTGCTTATGGAATATTTGCGGTACACGAAAGGGGGGTGCCGGAACATAAAAGTTTAAAAAGTCTCTTTTGAGAGCCGCCGAAGGCAAACTCTCAAGCAGTTCCTCATCAGTTTTTCGCTCAACGATGACAAGTGCACGACCGCCGCGCATAGCCAGAACAGCATTGCGTGAGCCACCCTTTCCATTTGCCAATGTCGCCTCCATCAAAGGCGTCTCAGTTTTTTCCGGTACTAATTCGGTCAGGGGTGCATACGGCATGATAGGTATAGGCAATGCCGGAATACCGGGGTCAGACACACTTCTCAATGTTTGTTGACTACAGCCTTCTAATGCAAGCATGCAAAAAAGTGTTGTCGTCATTAGAAAAATTATTCTTGTCCAGCTATGTCTCAATGGCTTTTCTCCTCAGTGCACTAAAGAATCTTTTCACTGTTCCTTTTTCTCCAGTTAGCCGGTCAAAACACAAAACCCCGCCTCTTTCGAGAAACGGGGTTTCGGTAATCGGTCCATAGCACCCTCACGCAATGTTAAGGGGTTTATGAATCTTAATCTCTGATATTACAGATGTGCTGTTTTAACTATCACGATTTGAATTAGAAATCTACTATCAAACGAAGAACCGGATGTCTGAAATTTACAGGAAGGCTTCAATGCTCCCCTGGTGAGTATGGGTCTCTCTACGCTTGTATGTTTCAACAGGCATTTAAAAAGCCGGCCTGAAGTTGTAATGCCACGGTTTTAGCTTGTCAGATTTAATTCCCGGCATGCCCATTGAGGGCATGCCGGATATTTTATAAAATAAATGACCTGCGTATCATACTTTGAGGAGCAAGGCGTTCTTGCTCGCATACTGCTCGCCCACAAAGTATTCCTTGGGAATCATCGCGTGAATGCCGAGTGTGTAATCGACGACTTGGGTCACATACAGGTCAACAGCCATGCTGCAGAAGGCATATGCCTCACCCTTTGACAGACCATAATAGCTGTTTAAGAATTTTATGGCTTTTCGGACAGCCATCCTGCAAGATTCCAGCAAGTCAGTGTGCATGCCCATTGTAATCCAATGAGTAGGAGATGATGCCATGGGCCAGTCGACCAACCCCTTGAGATCCTTGCGTGCCGTCAGTCTCATGGTAATAGTTCTGAAAGCTCCTTCCAGACCGTTTAAATCCACTTCACCGTGAGCCTGAGCAAGGTGTGAATCGCCTGTCTTTAATCCTGCGCCCTTTACCCACACGGGCAGATAAAGAACGGTTCCTGCCACGATGTCCTTATTGTCCAGGTTTCCGCCGTGCTTGCCAGGCGGCACATTGCTCCACATCCCCGGCTCAGGCAGCTCAACGCCTATTGTACCCGGGAATGGTCTCACCGGTACTTCTATTCCCGGCAAGAAATCAAAATTCATTTTCTTTAGGTCGATTCGATACCATCTTACCTCACCTTTTGGAAAGTCGTCCGAGAGCAGACCCAACTTCATGAATGAAGTCTCAGGATAGAGATTGAAGCCATAAGTGTTAGGAACAATGTCCAGAATCTCAATCTGCAGGACGTCACCCGGTTCAGCATCTTCTAAATAGATCGGACCGGTAAGGTGGTGATGGCCTGCGCCCCTTTTCAGCTTTTTCGCTCCGGTGGTTGGGTCAGGGTAAGTATAAGTTTCCGGGGTCTTCTCTATCACCTCTTTGTACCACCTCATCCAATCATTGATGTCGGCGCCGGGAACCATCTTTCCCATCAAGTGGGTTCCTGTCTCGACTTCCACGACCTCACCTGACTTCATCCGGAGTACAGGTGGTGTGGAATTGTCCCAGTATCCATCCGTGGACGTCATGGAGTTGCACCCTAGGACACGAGTATTTCCTGCGGCTACCTTTCTAATTACATCAGTGCCCGACGCCATCTCGAAGTTTATGCCACTGACGGCTGCTGCAGCTCCGACGGCAGCGCCATATTTCAGGAAGTTTCTTCTCTCCACTTGTTCTGGGTCTCTCTTTTTTTTCTCTTCTTCCATGTTTTACCTCCTTAATGATAAGAAACGTGAACCTTTGAAATTATGTTAACAAGATACTATTGTCTGTTCTTCTTCTCCACAGTGGATAGAGTTTTCTTTTTAACCCGAAACTATCTACCCATTTGTGTGCTTTCAATTCGCTACCATTGATGTGGTTCGATCGGCCGACGGCATTTGTATGAATCATCGTGCATAAAAATGGGATCAGTCGCATACCGAGGTTACAAAGGTCGTGAAAGCAATCAAGAATCAAATTTGACGTTGAATATCCATGCACTCGTCAAAAGTCGCGATAAATGGCGTGTTCTAATATGAACTTATCCATAGTCAAAGAAGACAGAAAAGACTCGTAATCTGCCAGAGATTCATATGGTCCGTGAACGCCATTCATTTTGGCCCATCTCATACTGGCGCCGTAATCCATAATATAGAGATGTCCATTTTCGATGAAGGCGGCTACCCAATGATGCGGCGGCCCCACCCTGTTCTTAATGAATACGGCTTTCGCCTTATATCCAGGGTTGATCCGGTTAAGAGCGTCTATTGTGAAATTGGCCGCATCGTCACACACGCCTTTCTTCCGCTGGAAGGTTTCGGCGGGACTTTGAAGACCGTGTCCCTTGTTCCGTAGCTTGGATATGTCATAAACAAACGATTGTTTAAGCCAGTTAGCGACATCCTGGTATGACTTCCATTGAGCAACTGTTTGTTCATATGAGACGGTGGAATATTCAGACCCCGCCTCAGTGGTACAGGGAGTCAGAACAAGAAACCATAGGACGGTTAGACACCACCATTTGCCGTATTTGATACACAACTTCATCCGTTCATCTCCTGTCCGGTCACTATATTAATACGCCTATCGCCCATGCTGGAACAATTGTTTCTCGATGAGGCACATACAACAAGGATCACCCCAAAATACTTGATGGGTAATTTTAGAAACTTTACGGGTCTAATTGGTCGTTCTGCCACGTCTGCCGTTTTCTAATATCATCTGCAAAAACAAAACCCCGCTCTCTTTTGAGTAACGGGGTTTTAGCTATCAGTCCGTAGCACCATCACGAAGGTCGAGTGGTTTATGAATCCGGTTCTCCAATATTTAGATGTGTCATTTTATTATCACGATTCTCAACTTAAATCCATCGGAAAAACTGCAGCTCTCTATGTCCAGGAGTTTATTGATAACAGAAAGAACATCTTGTGATCGTCCATAATCTACTGTCCGTAATACTTCATTTTATGACGCATTTAGCCTAATTAACCACACTCATTCAGCAGCTGCTCCAAGGAACATCCGGCTCACTTTCCCATTCTCAAAATGGAACATTAATCCCCCGTAAATGGAACCTGCCACGAAATTCCCAGATTGTTTACTATCTTCTCTGTTCCATTCTGATTTGTAGGCTTTCATTACCTCTTGCTCGGTACTCCCAATCCGGATGCCTCGTTTGGTGCTCAGAATGTCTGACCTAACCAATGAAATTGACTCTATTGATTTAGAAGCCCCTTTTCCCTCCGAAACCATGTCAAGCGTAATTCCGCAGTCGGCATATTCCCATCTTTGGTGATAAGCCCCATCGGCTCCCCATAACTCCTCCGGTCCACGCTTCAATGCACAGTGAATTGTCTTTTTGACTTCTCGTTCGGAAAGGCCGATGCGTAGAGTACCTATTCTCTCTTCGTGCAGAACGGCGAACGGATCTGCGGCAAGAGAAGAGCTGAACATAAACCCGAAAAGTATAATAGAAATAAAAATTGTCTTGGTCATGGCTTGGGTAAGAATTCTTCCTGGTGAAAAGTAGTACCGCATCGCACTTCTCAACGATCTTCCTGTCAGCCGACCTTTATCAACTCATAGTTGCTGCTGCCGAGGCCGAGCTTTTCCGCTTCCTTAATCTGGAGCTTTGCATCCTTCTTGTGGAGAAGACTGAACACGTCCCATCCTTCCTTCATGCTTATCTCCGCCGCCCTCGAATCGGGCAGGGGTTTTACTCTGCTTAAGATATCAAGGGTCGCGGCATCGATAGCGACGGGATCGTCCGAGATAAGTATGCCCTGGTCCTGGGCGACCGGAGGGTCCGACATGGGCATGCAGTCGCACTCTGGTTGCATCTCGAGCATGAAGCTCACGTAGACGATACGGCCCTTATCGAACGTATCGAGAACCGCCTTCGCCCTCTCTACAAGCGCCTTCATGAATAATTCGTGGGTTATCGGAACGGCAAGCGCCTCCACCGGGCATACCCTGGCGCAGCGTCCGCAACGCCAGCATTTTTCCTTGTCCACCGTGTATTTTTCGTCAGGGAAGGTGATGCTCTCCATGGGGCATATCTCCATGCAGTCGTGGCAGAGGATGCATTTTTCCTCGTCCCATTCCATGATGTCGCCCATCAGGAAGTGCATCTTCCCCCTGCCATGCTGCCAGGTATCGTTCCGCGGCGCAAAGGAAACGCCGCCCATGGACAGGTTCTTTATCGCTCCGCCGAGAACGGCTTGTATGTGGCCCTTCACGTGGGTGAGCACCACCATGGATTTTGCGTCGTGGATTGCCGATGCAACAGATACCTCGCCCAATAATTCCCCCGCCTTGACCCTTATCGAATCACTGCCGTAGATCCCGTCGGCAAGGACAACCGGGGCGCCGAGTGTCAGGTGTGTGTAACCGGCGTTCTTGGCGACCTCGAGGTACTCGTATCCCGGCACCCTGACAGAGTCTGTCACGAAGGGGAGGGCAGGGATGTTCTTGACGGCATCAACGACGAGCTTCACAAACTGCGGACGCACCGTTCTGAATGCGCCTTTGTTCCCCAGGTGCATCTTGATGGGAAGCACCTCATCCTTTGCGATGTATTTGGAAAAATCGAAGCCCTTGAGGAATGTTTCTAACTTGCCTTCCAGTCCCGACTCATAGGCGAATGCCTTTGAATGTGGATCGATGTAATACACTTTCGGTTTCATGACAGCTCCTCCTATGATTTAGAGAATGGTATGGCGATTGCCGACTTGCCCTTCGGTGTACCGTCTGCGGCCGATTTCCGGATCGATCAGTCAAAGCGGCAGCGGATTTCGCAGCAACGCCTTGGCCCACGTTGGCCCGTCCCATATGTCCTTGTAGACTCCACAGCAGAAGATCAGGTCATCGACCTTTTCGAAGTATGCTCGCTTGCGTTCCCCCTCCCGTGTTGCCGGGTTGTACCATATATAATCGGCCCACCCGTTGCCTTTGGTGTTTGATGCGTCGATTATTTCCCGGATAAATTTCTTGCCTGTGGAATCCTGAAGATCAATGAAATCCTGTCCTATGTATTTTTCGTCTACCCCATGCGAGATCATAGTTCCCCTATGGTCCAAAACGAAAATGTACATGTCATCCTGAACGAAGGGACTCTTGGGATTTGAGAATTCCGCAAGAGCCGCTTCCCTCTCGGAAGTCTTGTAAAAAGATATTGCCCTGGCCACCCAGTCTTTCGCATCTTGCTGTGATCTTTCAGGCATAATCTTCCTCTTCTTCAATGAATCGCAACAGCGCGGCTTATCGACACAGACTCATCGCAGTTAATCTTCGCGTTCCCAAACCCAGATGACCTCCGCGTCGGAAGTAGGAATGGGCGGGCTTTTCAGCGTCAGGCGGTTGCCTGTGAATTCGAAAAACATTGTCCGGTCTTGACCTACCCAGTCCGGAAACAGGCTGCCCGTGATATGATGAGTGACCGAAGCATCTTTTTCATCGAATTCGTACGTGCCGAAATAGGCCAGGTATCCGTCGAAGGCCGCCCTGACCTCATCCGGGCTGCCATAGCGGACGTCGCCGGATGCGAAGATAGGCCGGTCAGGTTTCATTATTTGGACGGACATGTGCCCATGCTCGTCGTAGGCAAGCGCACCGATGGCGTACTCACCGTAAGGATGAACCTCCGTCCCTTCCGCCTGTCTGATCTTGTATGCAACTAGTCGCCAAATCCTCGCGAAGCTGTGCTTGACCATGGGAACCTCCTGGTGTCTTCCGGGCAATAGCAATTTGCCATATTGCGTCGTTCAGAATAATCTTTATTCCTTACCGCTCTTGTAACCGACTCGCTATCCGTAATCAGGCGAGTGCAGGATACCACGTATCGTATGCGAGAAAATCTTCTTCGATATCGTGCGGCTGGTGCATCGTCCCTTTTGGAATTCTCAAGAAGGTTCCGGCGGAAAGAGGAACCTCCCCGACACCGTCTATCCACATCCTGGCCTTGCCCTTCACCACGAATATGATGTCGTCCGAATTCTCGTGCAGATGCTTATCCACGCGCGATCCCACGGGCAGGTGCACGAGGGCGCACGTGATGTCGACCTTGTCCGCTTTCTTGGACATGAGATACGCGACTTCAACGCCGGGAAGTTGCGGATGAGGATCCCACTTCCGATCATCCGGCCGAATAATCTTATAGTTCTCCATGTTCTCCTCCTTGATGCTTCGCTAAGACGATGAACAATTCTAATACAAAACATTCACTACTTTAAAGCACCCTCGAGAAGCTGCATCGTATGCTGCCCCCCTTTTGCTTTCACATAATTCATAATGATGGGCATGAACTGATTCACCATGCCTGCATTCATTCCGAGTTGAGAAAAGCTTCCGGCCAGGCCGGCGGCTTTGTCCACGGATGAAGCGCCACCTCCCAATAGGGACGAGGCGCCTCCGAGCATTCCCGTCGCTCCTTCCGATTTCGGCGCTGCCGCCATCATGCTGTTTATACCGGGAACTGCTTTAGACACCTGTGCAAAATCACCTGCGCTCAAATTTTGTTTGGCGAGATTGAATATTGAGCCGGCCCCTCCCGAGGCCTGTTTCTCTGTTACACCGAGATCCTTGGTGAGCAACTGGACCAGCCCCGAACCCTGCGCCAGTACAGACGCGTTCATGCCAAACACTATACTTATCGTAAGAGCAGCAGTCATTACCAAAAGCGACCTTTTCATCGTCGTTACCTCCTTTCTTCATAAACACTGTTCAGGATCAGTTTATCCCGCCTTCTTCTCGGGAAGCAGCACCATTACCACTTCGCCTCTGGCGCTGATCGCGCCATCTGCGGATAACGTGACACTGACAATGACTTTTCGCCCCTTAATTTCTTTGACCTTCCCTCTCAACTCGAGGACCGGTCCCATTGGTGTGGGTTTTAGAAAATCAACTTTTATCGATGCGGAAACAAAGCGGGACGGCGGCCGCTCATTGGGAGAGAATCCGTCCGCCCGCAATTTGGCCGCTGACGCCGTGGCAGCACCATGACAATCGATCAATGAGGCTATGAACCCGCCGTAGACATAACCGGGGAAACCGCCCGTATAGTAAGGCTTGGGTGTATAATGGCAGACCGTCTCTTCGCCGTCCCAGTAACTCTTGACGTGTAGACCTTCCTGATTGAGTCGCCCGCATCCGTAACAATGGGCAAACTCCTCGGGATAGTAATCTTGAAATGCCTTAACCGTCATATGTTACTCCTTTCCGTATTTCAGCTTTTCAATCGCGAGAGATCACACAGGAAGAACGTGAACGGTATTATTTCTATCAACCAGTGTCTCAAATTGTTTATCAGGAAACAATACCTAAAATCAACACTTCAAGCGGCATTTGGATTGGTTATTCGAACTGGTGTGGATTGCTCTAAGAATCACGCAGACATCTGCATCATATCTCATAATCCAGGGCGCAGATCCGCAGCCGTGCATCAGCGGTTATCAGGTTGTCCAATTGCTGCTCTATCTGCAGACGTCGGCCTGAGACTTCCCACATCTTCCATGTCTCAAGAGAGGCCCACGTGCTGATGATTATGAAGAGTGAAGGATCATCGAGGTCGCGCAGCGTCTCGCCGGAGATATACCCGTGCTGACGCATTGCCGCCGTCCGGAGTTCTATCAATAGGTCTCTGAGCTGAGCTTCTTTACCCGGCTTGCAGTGTCTTTCAATTATTACCCGTACCATTGGTTGCTCCCCCATTCCGTCATGATTAACGGACCGTTAAAGTGTAGAAAATCCGATCGCTCTTTAAAATAGGGCGATACCTGAAATCAGGAAGATAAAATCCTTAGGGCCTTCGGAGATTCAAGCGGGATTAAAAAATAAAGAGGGGACGACTTTAACGGTCGTCCCCTCTGTTCTCCTTCATCTGTTGATCGGCCAAAAAGTCCTGCCGATGAAGGGCAATTATTGTCTAATCCCCTTCGTGGCTATACTCTCTGTATGCCCCGCAACATAAAATGATGTCACCCGCCCTCAGGAGGTACGTTGTCTTATGCTCCAGCTCATTCGTTTCCGGATTCAGATACACGTAATCAACCCATCCGGAACCCTGCGTGATGGCCTTTTCCACAATCTCTTTGCGGAACAACTTCCCATCGTTGTCTGGGATAGCGCTCAGATTCTTCCCGATCAGCGACTTATTTTTCGGGTGAGCAAGCATAACGCCATTAAGATCGTAGGCGAATACATACAACTCTCCCTTGTCGAACATGCCCCTGGGCTTGTTGATCTCTGCAATCGCCTTTTCCTTGCCCTGGTATTTCACATACGCAGCCGCTTTCTTTACCAATGCCTTTGCATCGTCTCTACCGGAGGCATGGGACAGAACGGCGAATATGGATAATCCAATCAATCCTATTACAATCAATACTGCTGCGGTTCTTTTCATAACTCTCTCCTTACCAATTTTTGGGTCTGCTCACGACTGCGGCAGAAGCATATCATTATTCGCGCTCCACAGCCACTTCGACATCAGGCACCGGGATTCCCTCCAAAACCAATTCCGGCTCTTCAGCTTCCAGGTCCGTCTCCGTGTTCAGAATCTGCCTCATCCTGTTCATATCGAGTTCCTTCTCCCAGCGGGAGACCACAATTGTCGCCACACCATTGCCGACCAGGTTGGTCAGTGCGCGTGCCTCGGACATGAAGCGGTCGATACCCAGGATCAAGGCCAGACCGGCTACCGGAATGGTCGGAACGGCGGCAAAGGTCGCTGCCAGAGTGATGAAGCCGCTGCCGGTAACACCTGCCGCGCCCTTAGATGTCAGCAGGAGCACTCCGAGAATCGTGAGAGTCTGGATCAACGTGAGCGGCGTGTTTGTAGCCTGGGCCACGAAGACCGCCGCCATAGTCAGGTAAATCGAGGTGCCGTCCAGGTTGAAGGAATAGCCGGTAGGAATAACGAGCCCGACCACAGACTTGGTGCAGCCGAGATTCTCCATCTTGGCCATCATACGGGGCAGGACCGACTCGGATGATGATGTTCCCAGCACGATCAGCAACTCCTCTTTAATGTACTTGATGAACTTGAGGATACTGAAGCCGCACAATTTTGTGATAGTGCCGAGGACGACGAAAATGAACAGCACACACGTGAGATAGAAACTGCCCATCAGCATGCCGAGTTTGGACAGAGAGCCGAGACCGAACTTGCCGATGGTAAAGGCCATAGCGCCGAAGGCGCCGAGAGGAGCGACCTTCATGATCATGTTCACGACTAGAAAAAGCACGTGCATAACCTCATCGATCACTTTATAAACGAGCTTGCCGTGCTGACCGAGCACGGCAAGGGCAAAACCGAACATAAGAGCGAAGAACAGGACCTGCAGGATATCACCCTTTGCAAATGCTTCGACTACAGTGTTTGGAATAATATTTATCAGAAATTCGACCGTGCCTTGCTTGTCCGCCTTTGCTGTATAAGTCGTCAATGCCCTCGTGTCCAGCTTTGAGACATCGGCGTTCATTCCAGCTCCCGGTTGAATGGTGCTCACTACAATCAGTCCAATAAACAGAGCGATCGTCGAGACAATCTCGAAGTAGAGCAGCGCCTTGGCGCCTACTCGACCGACCTTCTTCATGTCCTCCATGCCCGCGATGCCGAGTACCACCGTGCAGAAGATGACCGGCGCAATTATCATCTTGATCAGTTTTATGAAGCCGTCACCCAGCGGTTTCATAGCTGCACCGGTTTCGGGGAAGAAATGCCCGAGCAGAACGCCGATTGTAATCGCAGTCAATACCTGGAAGTACAAACTCTTATAGATCTTCTTTCCTTTCATGGCATATCCTCCCACATAGTCGGTAAGAACTCAGCGTCCTGTAATCGTTTTGTAGTTTCTAAACGGAAGGGACTTAATGATACTGAGGAGCTGCCAGCAGAATCCCGCGGCAAGAACCGGGAAATGTTCCCGTGTTCTTGAGGCCGGTCTTGATGTCTTCGGCACTGGCGGCATAGCAATGATTTCTCGAATACGAATAAGGCGTGTAAGGCTCTGCCTTTTTTATTGCCTGAGAATTACGGTTCAGCGCAGGACATGACCGGAGATCACCATTCGCTGTGCCTCCGATGTGCCCTCATAGACCTCGGCGATCTTCGCGTCACGCATCAGCCTCTCCACCTTGGTGCCTTCGATGTAGCCGTAGCCGCCGTGTATCTGGACAGCCTTGATGGTGTGTCTCATTGCGGCCTCCGTCGCAAAGAGCTTTGCCATCGCCGCCTCCTTGCCGAACGGCAGGTTGTTGTCCTTGAGCCAGGCGGCGTTATAAGCGAGGAGACGCGCGGCATTGAGGTCCGTCGCCATATCCGCTATCATCCAGGCGATGGCCTGCTGGCGGGTGATTGATTTTCCGAACTGCACCCTCTCTTTGGAGTACTTGATCGATTCATCAAGCGCTGCCTGGAGAACTCCGATCGCCTGCGCTGAAATCCCGATCCTGCCGTGATCGAACCCGTTCATCGCTATAAGAAGCCCCGCTCCTTCCTGCCCGAGGAGATTCTCTTTCGGAACACGGCAGTCTTTGAAGACAACTTCCGATGTCTGCGATCCCCGGAGCCCCATCTTCTCAAAATGCTTCCCCGGCTTCAGTCCGGCCGTGCCTTTCGGGATGATGAAGGCGCTCATTCCTTTTTTCCCAGCGGCCTTGTCCGTAAAGCAGAAGATGATGTAGGTGTCTGCGAGGGGCCCGTTGGATATGAAGGTCTTCGTGCCGTTTAGCACGTAGTCGTTTCCATCGCGGACGGCCGCGGTGGTAACGGCCATGACGTCCGTGCCGGCGCCCGGCTCGGTGAGCGCAAAGGCGGCGAGGTGTTTTCCCTGTGCCAGAGGGATCAGATATTTTTGCTTCTGCTCTTCGGTTCCGTAAAGGAGAAGCGTCGTGCCTATGATACCCGCATGAAACGACAGCGTGAAGCCAGTGGACGTGCAAGCGTGCGAAACTTCCTCCACCACAATCGCATGCGTCATGAAGTCGGCGCCCGCACCGCCGTATTTTTCCGGGATGGGAATCCCCATCCATCCTCCCTCGCCGAGCTTCTGAAAAAGCTCCGCCGGATGGCGGCTGTTCCGGTCAATCTCAGCGGCTACGGGTTCCACATGCTTTGCTGCAAACTCGCGCACGTTCTGGCGAATGAGCTCTTGCTCCTCGGTAAATTTGAATTCCATCATCCGCTCCCGGTTTCAATATCAGGATCAGCTTTAGGCGAGGCCACTCAAGGCCTTTCGTAGCAAGCCGCTATCTCGCCGAAGTAGAGGGTGTGGTAATCTTTTTTCGGATAAAGTGATGAATCATAATCTTTGTCAAGAAGAGCAGGGTTCATAGCAGACTTGTATACGATCCTGCACTCGTAATGCCGCCCCGCTGTCTTAATAATCGGCGAAGCGACGTGACGGCTGTCCGCCGTTTCAAGGTCGCAGAGCTGGTACTTGTTTACGTCGCGTCCGGATTTCGTACCGCAGATAGCGATTTCCTTCTGCATATCGCCCATAGGAATGGAAACGGTGAAGTCCTTGGCTGCCTCGATGATCCCGAAGGTGTGTCGGCTCAACCGTACAGCTACCATCATAATCGGTTTTGTCCAGACGACTCCGAAGGTAGCCCAACCGATGGTCATGGTATTAAGGCCCTTGCCGGACTTCACGGTCAGGAAAGCCCCCTTCTTGATTTTGTTCATGCTGTCCTGGGCAACGCTCATATAGTCTACGTCTTTCATAGCAAACTCCTTTCGCTACGTTGAAACTCACAGGCCTTCGCATTCAGCCGCACGCCGTCAGCTTGACCTTGGCCCCATCGATTGCGATGGTTGTCTTGGAATAGGTGTCCTTGTGGATGATCTTGCCGTCCTTGAAATGCATCACGTCGACGCCGCGCCTGTGTTCCGGCTTGCCCGCATAGCCTTTCTCTCCTGAAGGCCAGTCGAGAGACCACTGGAAGAGCACCTTCTGTGCGCCCTCGTCGATAAACGTATCTTCCGTGTTGAATCGGAACCCGCCGTGATTCTTGAACCATGGCGCCCAGGCCTTCCGCAGGGCCTCCTTGCCCCGGGCCTGGCCGCTCGTCCAGTTATCGAAGACAACGTCGTCATGAAATAATTCCATCACGCCGTCGAGATCATGGGCATTCCACGCAGCGGACCACTTGGCCAGCGCCTCACGCAATTCTTTGCTCGTAGCCATAATCTAATCTGCTCCTTTGTCTATGATGACATCCGGGAGTTTCACCTCCGGATGATGGTAACGCTCGTAGCGTGTAGTTCTCTTGCCGTACTGGATCGCTTCCTTCGGGCACCACTGGATGCAGGCAAGGCACTGTTCGCAGTGGTGCAGCCATACCGGTCTGCCCGCTTTCATCTCTATGTTGCCGCACGGGCAGACCCTCTTACAAATAATACATGAGTTACATTTATCATCAACCCAAAAATTCTTGTCGAGAGAAGGTACGTATGGATATGAAAACGAATAAAACCAGGAAAACAGGATATTCTGCCACAGCGGGCCTCTTTCAACTGGACGCTTTTCTCTGCCGGCAATAATCGAAGATATCCTCTTAATCTTTTCCTTCGCTCCGTTTATTCTCCTCGTGCGCTTTTCTTCCGGCCCTGGCCCGCCCCAGGGTATGTAGTTTGACGGCATGACGATATCGAACCCGGAGGAAAGAATTAGCCCCTTCGATTTCATCAACTTTTCCAATTGAAGGAGTGTAGCCGCCACCTGGCCTGCATTTACTGCAAGGGCAAAGTAATACTTCGATGCATCGACGGCCAACGCATTGACGAAGCTGATAACAGGCTGCGGTAAGCCCCATATATGGACGGGGAAGATGATGCCGATCGCATCTGCGTCTATTTCAATTGGTCTGCCGCTGTTCCGCGGCATGAGGGATATCCTTGTATTGCCGAGCTCATCGGCCAAGACCCGCGCAGCCCAGAGCGAATTGCCGGTCCCGGTATAGAAGAAGAGATCAGTTTTGGTTCCTCTTTTCATACCGTAACGATGAGATCTTTTATCTTGTGATCGGCTGGCACATCGTCCATTATCATTAGGATGTACGCGTCTTTCATATTCTCCTCAAGCTTCTTAAGTGTCTCACCCTGAGTCATTATATCGGGATATTCAATAAGTTTTCCTACCCAGAATTTTTCACTCTTCCAGTAGACCATTCTTACTTTAGTCTTCATCATTAAACGCCTGTTGGGGCTGCAGGAAGCTCATGTCTCGCACATCGTGCGCAGCTCATATTCTGGAGGTCACGACAATGAGCAGTTCTCTCGTTCCATGCCACCGCCGCAAGAAATCCGTGTAAGAGTAGTAGATCTCGCGCCCGTATCCAGGGTCTGCTATGTACATTCTTCTTTCGGTGTCGTCATACCCTATCACAACCGCCGCATGGCGGCCACGCCCTCCCCATCTATTTGTGGCGTGGAGCCATAGTACTGGGATGTTGTCATCTATGTATCTTTTGACCTCTTCGATATCGCCTTTGTAGTGGTATGAGAGATCGAGCTTGAGGGCCTTCAGGGTTTGGAAATATTTCAGGATGGCTTCTATCGACATGCCCTGAGCCAGGGGAACGCCGGACTCGACCGATACCTGCATCGGGTCTATGTGATAGCCATAGTATTGGGCGATCATGGCGATGCTTGTCAGGGCGCACCAGTTGTGGTCTTGTTTCATGATGGGAAAGTTTTTGATCTTACGGATAGTGCCGGGCGCCCCTTGACGGGCATTCTTGGCCGGTTTGTTTTGTCCGGAAGAATCGGCTTCGTCTTTGGAAATGTCTGTATTTGCGTCGGGCTCATCAGCCCTCATCTTTTTTGCGTTATTTACGCCCGCCGGCTGTTCATCTGAAAAGTGGACGACGCCCTCGCTGTCGACCCATTTGTACATCTCCGCCGCATGCACGGGCATTAATAACAACACCGCGATGCTGAGAGTTGTTATCGCGCGCCTCAACCAGAGAGATACATTCGTCGTATTCATACGAACTGCCTTGCAGGTGATTGGCCGAATAGTCTGTCAGGCGACGGACGATTCGCTCCGGTTCATATCCTTGACGTCACGGCGATTATCAATTCGCTCGATATGCGCCAGCGTGCCAGAAAATCCACGTAAGGATAAGAGACCTCTGCCCCGTATGCAGGGTCCGCTATGATCATCCTTCTTGCAGTATCGTCATAGCCTATCACCACTGCGGCATGGCGGCTCCACCCCGGACCGGAACCGGCAGCATGGAGCCAGAGTACGGGGATGTTGTTGTCGATGTATTTCTTGACCTCTTCGAGGTCGCCCTTGTAATGGTGCTCGACATCAAGCTTGAGAGCTTTCAAAGTATCAAAGTATTTTAGGATCGCTTCCAGGGTCATACCCTGTTCTATAGGGACACCGGACTCGACCGATACCTGCATGGGGTCTATGTGATAGCCATAATACTGGGCGATCATGGCGATGCTTGTGAGGGCGCACCAGCTGGGGTCCTGCTGCATAAGGGGAAAGTTTTTGATCTTGTGGACGGTCTCTGACGATCCAGCGGATTCATCTTTTGCCGCTTTTCTTCTGGGTGATGAATTGTTGTTCTCTTTTGAGGCATCTGTGTTTGTGACGGGATCTTCAGCCTTTAACTTTTTGGCGTTATTTACATCCGCCGGCCGATCGTCTGAAAAATGGACGACGCCTTCGCTGTCGACCCACTTGTACATCTCCGAGGCGTGCGAAGGCACAAGCAGTGCCGCTATGGCGAGCACAATTGTGAAGCATACCAGGCCGTATAAGTTATGTGTCGTCTTCATATGACACCTTTATCGGCTTTTCTGCCACTTTTTTTGAATACTTCTCTCACATCGGTGCGATTCGGGTAATAAAGGCATCATATGGAAAACAATGCGTAGATAATCCTCTGCATGGGAGGCTAAAATAATCGCCGCCGCAAGTCAAATGAAAAGAGGGAGGTTGGCAGATAGGTTGGGAGTCTATGGCAGAAGAAAGATGTCCCCGGAATTCGCGCTCTATTTTTAATGGGCGCTGTCCCTATTTCCCCAGATTCAGTTGCCATTCGTAAATGACCTTGAACTCATAAATAGTAATGGTGTCATTGGGGTCAAGCTTGCGACCAATCTGATCTTCAACCGCGCGAACACCACGTTCTACTGGATCAAGCTTGCTGCTCTTCTTCAGAAAATCTTTTGCTTGCTCTTGTCTCTTGTTAGTTATCTTTAGCAGGACTTTGTTGCCATCCCTATCTTCAGTTTGCTCAACACTAATTACATCGCCAGGATTTAAGAAATTATACAAGCCATCGCAGTCGTAAATTACGTGCATCCAATTGCCCACCCGCTTTAGAGAAGCACGTGTCCGCTCATCAAGGCGAACAGTTTTCTTGTCGTGTATGGTTCCAATTCGTGGACTTGTGAAAGTTGAAGGGAACTTCTTGGTTCTCTTTAGGTCCTCGGTGGACTTGCGACCATGTTGATTAATTTCAAGGTACTCATAGAAACCAGCAAAGGGACCTCGATCCGCTTCGAAATCGATATAGATGTGGGGGAACTTGTATAGCGAGTCGCCTTCACCGTCAATTACGGCAATTGAATCCAATTTTACATGTCCCTCCACAACGAACATCGCTTGGTTAGACTTCTGAAAGAACTCCCAGAATCCTTCCACATTTTGACGAATTTCGTCTTTTTTCACCCTTTCTTCTTGGTCAACTTGGCGGCGCACGAGATTGACTGCATTAGAATAATCCCATTCTTTCTTTGAGGTATCGTAAAATCCAAAAAACTTTGCGACCTCCACGATCAAACCTGCTGGGTGAATCTCAACGACTGGATATTCCTTCCATCGGGGTCGAACTTTAAAGTCGTTGTATTGGTTTTGATAAGGATAATGCACATCTTTCGTGTCCCGCAACAATACGGGACTATGGCGAGGGTCTTGTCCGAGAAGCCTTAGTAATTTGTTCTTGTTACTAACGACTGCGCGTATCTCTGTAGCACGTGACCTTCGTCTGCTGACCAATGAAATGCCGAAAAAAGTGAAGAGGATATGGTCGTTCTTTGGAAGATGCAACATGTCCTCCAACTCGGCACGGCCCCACAGATAGAATTCCATCACGCCGAGTGTTCTCAATTCTTCTCTGAATCTATCATAAGACGCTTTTGAGAAGTTTGCTGGAGCGGCTAGGATATAGCCGTAAGGAGGAATTTTGGGATCGATTCCTTCAGTGATGATTGAAGCCACTTTTGTTGGACCGATTTCTTTTTCTCGTTTGCATTGAAACATCCAAACGCGCCCTTCCATGGGATGGGTTGAATCTTCACCTGTAATAGCTTCATCGTTTTCAGCAGCTTCAGTACCCTGATGTTCATATGCCCGAATATCGAAGCCATCGTCGTTGCCACCTCGGCCTGTAGCCTCAATATTTTGCCAATTCTTGAAGTCATACGCCAACTCTCTCACCAGGTCTTCGAACCTGTGGGGATCAAGATCTTCGAAATGAATCGGGCCAAGCGTCTTAGTTATTCTTGATCGAGTCAAATTATATGCCCCTTAAGCAAAAAACCCCGCTCTCTTTTGAGAAACGGGGTTTCGCAGTGATCAGTCCATAGCACCCTCTCTGGGGTTAATGGTTACGAAAAATATTTATATTGTTAAGGCAATAAGATATCTCACTCCGTTCGATATGACAGAAATCGATTTGCTGATTAGCACTTTTTCAAAAAGAAATCTATCGCAAAAAAGTTTGCGCTACTTACTCATGTAAAAATTCTTCTTCAGACTATTGCGCAGCTCGCCTCTCAGGTCGGGATGGGCGATGTTGATCAGAGCCTCGCCGCGTTCGCGTCTCGTCTTGTATCTGATATCGGCGATGCCGAATTCAGTAACAACGTACTGCGCGTAGAAGCGGGGAACGGTGACCGGCGTCCCTGGCGGAAGTTCGGGGACTATGGCCGAGACGAAGGAGCCGTCTTTCAGTTTCCTTGATGAATAGAGGAGGGTGATGCCCTTGCCGCCTTTGGAGAAGAATGAGCCGATCATGAAGTCGAGCTGGCCTCCGACGCCGCTCACCATCCTGTGGCCGATTCCTTCGGAGGCGATCTGGCCGCTGAAATCAACCATCAGAGCCATGTTGATCGCCACGACCTGGGGATGCTGGGCGATGAAGGCGGGGTTGTTCGTGTATGATGACGGATAGAATTCGCAGGCTGGGTTCTCGCGCACGTAGTCGTACATGCTCTGGTCGCCCATACAGAAGGTGGCGACGGTGACGTTTTTGTGAAAGGGCTTTCTTGAATTGGTCACGATACCTTTCTCGACCAACTGGGGCAGGCCGATGGGGAACATCTCCGTGAGGACGCCGAGGTCCTTCTTTCCTTCAAGGCCGGCAATGACCGCCTCCGGGATGGCGCCGATGCCCATCTGGATTGTATCCCCGTCGCTCATGACTTCGAGGACGTTCTGCGCAATCTTTTTCTCCCTTTCTCCCGGCTCGGCCCTGCCCACCTTGGGAAGAGGCGTTGCATGTTCCACGAAGAAGTCGAATTCGGAGACATGCATCCAGTTGTTGCCGAAGATTACCGGCATCTGGTCATTGACCTCGGCGATGGCAAGCCTGAGTTTTCCGGATGCCCGTCCCTGGCGGAGCGCATCCATCGAATAGAAATTCGTGAGTCCGAGATTAACGTATCCCTGAGCATTCGGAGGGCAGACCATGCAGATGAAGACGTCCGAGCGGTGGGCGTATTTATCTCCTCCTTCCGAACTCATCAGAGGCAGATAATCGGGAAGGCGAGTTTCGATGATCTTCCGGCTTACCCCTGTTCCGAAGCAGGGGTCGAAGTTGACGTGGCCGTCGATGCCGGACATGAATGCCGGATCATAAAGCCTCGACGGGCGGACAGGAACGGAGTCACAGATGCGGACGCCTTTCAATTCCTGCCAGCGGTCAAGGATGGCGTCGAACATCGCCGGCGAGCATGCGCCGATGGCGAGAGCGATTCCTACGAAGTCGTTGTTCCTGATCTGTTTGGCCGCTTCCGCAAACGAAACAGTCTTCTGCTTGTACTCTTCTCTCCAATCCATACAGCCCTCCTTTTAGTCGTCACGTGAGAATGATTTCTCACAATGAGTTTGTTATTGCCTGAAGCATAAAACCCCGCTCTCTTCTGAGAAACGGGGTTTCGCGTCAATCAATCCATGGCACCCTCGCAGGGGTTAATGGTTCCGAACTATTTTTGCTGTGTCTTAACGCAGGGGTGGGAATCGCAGTGGCTCTCTGCACAGCGTGATATCTTGGGTTTTCCTCTGCTGCCGAATGTCACAACGTTCCATTGGGCCGGGTTGCCGTTGTTCTTGCAGTAGGTTGCCATGAGTTGATTAAAGATCGCTTCCGCGCACTTCCGCTTCGCGTCTTCAACACTCTGCACCAAGCCAAGCTTGCTCATCGCGTATCCCTTTCCGGAATCGGGGGCGGTGTAAGGAGGAACGTTGGTTGATACGTCGCGCGTCACACAAGCGCCCATGAGGCACGAATGAAAGCTGCAGCTGCTCTTCGCGCACTCTGTTGTTTTGGGATTGCCGCTGACGTCGAACGTCACCACACTCCACTGGGCCGGGTTGCTGTTTCTTTTGCAGTAAGCGGCCATCACCTGTTGAAAGACCGCGTCCGTGCACTTCTCTCTGGCCTCGTCAGGGCGCTTTACCGGACCAAGTTTACTCATCGCGTATCCCATGCCGGATTCAGGGGCGCTGTAGAGAGGCATCTTCATGTCCTGATCTCGCATCACGCACGCAGCCGTCAGGGCAGAAGTAGCCGCTGACTGTTCTCCTGCGGCCGCCGGCGCCTGCCTGCTTGTACGTTGAGCTTCTGCGTCCGTCATAAATGACAATACGAACAGGAGAACCAGCACGGTGATGATCTGTGTGAGGCCTGCATTTGCTCTTCTTCGTTTCATGATGGCACCTCTACTGAAATATTTTGTTGTTGAATTGCAGCGGAAGACTTTACATGCCCGAACAAATGCGGCATTGGTGAATGCTTTTTTCGAAAAAGATCTCCATATGTTATTGATTATCACGATTTTCAAATGAAGTCTATTTGAACTTCCCGGAAATTTGTCACTTTCACCTCTCAATAAAGTCAGAATATTCGTTAATGTTTGTTATTGCATCTCTTGTGATTACGCCTTAACATTTAATATATCGCATGGGGCCACAATGAGCATCTTCCTTCTTTAGCAGCACGAAGATTCAGAGCAACTTCCATTGCCTCGGAAAGGAGGTTAGATTGTTATGAAGAGGACACTACAGTTCATCATCCTTATTTTTGCCATCTTAGCCGCAACGTCAGTGTTTGGCCAGGTACGCCCTGGCGCTTTTTCCGTTTCCCCGTTCTTTGGAGGATTTTTGTTTGACGGCGGTGAGGACCTCAGTCATCGTCCGGTTTACGGCCTGAGACTCGGTTACGATTTTACCAACAACTGGGGAGCGGAGGCGGTGTTCGATTATGTGGACACCAGCAACGGGGCGACTGGTGCAGGGGCCGACGTGTTCAATTACCGGCTCGAGGGGCTTTACCACTTCATGCCGGGCAGCAAGCTGGTTCCATTTCTCGCGGCCGGTGTCGGGGGCATGACCACGAATTATCGCGATGGTATTGACAATACGACGCGTGCCACGTTCGACTTCGGCGGCGGGCTCAAGTATTTTTTGACGGACTGGCTTGCACTCCGCGCCGATGTCCGGGACGTGATTGCCTTCGGCAGCATCTACCATAACCTGGAATATACGGGTGGGTTGACATTCTATTTCGGCGGGTCAAAGCCGGCGCCGACGCCTCTGCCGAGAGAACCTGAAGCGGCGCCACCGCCCCCTCCCCCTCCGCCTCCTCCACCGCCGCCACCACCTCCGCCTCCACCGCCTCCACCTCCGCCCGCAATCGAGGAAACGAAGAAGCCGGCCCAGACTGCGACCGAGGTTGAAAAGAAGATTACGGAAAAGGGCCGCGTCACTCTTAATGTAGAGTTTGATACTAACAAGACAATTGTGAAGCCGAAATATTTTGCCGAGATCGAGAAGGTCGCCGATGTAATGAAGAAGTACCCTGATCTAAAGATCGTGATTGAGGGCCACACGGACAACGTGGGGAGCGCTAAATACAACCTCAACCTCTCTCAAAGGCGCGCTGAAGCAATAAAGGACGTTCTGGTGAAGAAATTCGGTATCAGTGCCGACAGGCTGACAG
>DATJBN010000140.1:0-6941 GCA_035515335.1 Syntrophales bacterium
TCGCGAGTCCCACTCCTGTGCCCTCGAATTCGTCAGCCTTGTGAAGGCGCTGGAAGATGCCGAACAGCTTGTCGTAATACGCCATGTCGAAGCCCACGCCGTTGTCCTTCACGTAGTATATACACTCGTTTCCCTCTATCCGACCGCCGATCTCAATCCGCGCGGGATTACAGTGCTTGGTGAACTTGACCGCATTGCCAAGGAGATTTGAATATGCCTGTTTGACGAGCGTCCTGTCTCCGTGGGCCGGCGGCATTGCCGTCACAGTCAGATTGATATTTCGCCCCCCGATGTCTATCTGCAGTTCCTTCCACACGTCCCTGATTATGCCCTCCATGTCGATCTCCACAATGGACGCCTTGTACCTGCCGATGCGCGACAGCGTCAGTATATCATCGATGAGCTGGCCCATCTGCTGTGCGCTCGCCCTTATCACATTGAACTTGCGCATGGAGTCTTCGTCGAATTCCTCCCCGTGCTTCTTCAGGAGCATGCGCGCGTATCCGTCGATCGCGCGGAGCGGCGCGCGGAGGTCGTGGGACACGGAGTAGCTGAAGCTCTCTATCTCCGCATATGCCTCTTCGAGCTTGTTCGAATAAGTCTTGAGGGCGTCTTCGATCTGCTTGCGCTCTGTGATGTCGGTTGAAATACCGGCAACTGCGTATATCCTGCCCGCGAGGTTGTGAAGGGGAAATTTAGCGGTAAGCCAGGTAATCTGCCGGCCTCCGAATTCGCCGTGTTCTTCAAACTCCATGGCCTTTCCCGCCCTGATGACCTCCCGGTCGTTGGCCTCATGTCTTTTCGCTGTATCTTCGGACATGAACGAGCGGCGCCTCTTTCCTATCACCTCTCTCGGAGTAGTACTAAAGAGCTCAGCGATGGCCCAGTTAGCGATCAGGAATCTCTCTTCGAGATCAAACACGTAAACAAGGGCAGGCGTATTATCGATGATGTTTTGAAGCTGGTTCCTGCTCGCAACCAACTGCGACTCCACTTTCTTGAGCGTCGTCAGGTCGTTGCCGATCGCAAGAATCTCCATCACCTCGCCCCGGTTATTGCAGATCATTTTGTTCGCCCAGGACATCCAGACCAGACTCCCGTCCTTCCGCCGGTTCTGGTGAACGTTGGCGCTGTAGTCATCCGGATTAAGGCGCAGGTCTTCGGCCATAGCGGCGAGGTCGCGCCCCTCTTCATCTTTAAGCGGTATGATTGTCCCCACGGCATTGCGCCCGATGATTTCATCTTCTGAGAACCCGAAGAACTCCAGGCCGTGCCGGTTCATGAACGTGATGTTGAGGTTCTTGTCCGCCCTTATAATCACGCTGCCGGAGCCTTCGACAAGGTGGCGGTATTTTTCCTCGCTCTCCCGAAGCGCTTCCGTCCTTTCAACGACACGGACCTCCAGCTCAGCGCGGGCTTTCTGCAAGTCCAACTGTGCCTCTCGCAGGGCTCTCACGTCGGTTGCCACGAGAGAGACGGATACAGGCGCATCTTCCAGATGAATATTGCTTAAGGAGAGCAAGACCGGCAGCAGCTTACCGTCCGCGGTATAAAATGCACTCTCTCCCCTTGACGTCCCCTTCAATCCCTTGCGGAAATAGGCCCTGAAGGCCTTCTCTTCCCGCGGGTCGATGTGCCCGAAAATCGAAGCGCCGATAATCTTCTCAAGGGGAGCCCCTATCATTTCCGCCAGGCGTCGATTGCAGTAAAAGATGGTGCCGTCGGGAGACAGCGTCGCCGCCCCTTCGTTCAGCATTTCGACCATCATCCGGTAAGGGTAATCGGCGCCGGTCAGCGTGAAGACCTTGTCGCCTTCCTCTGTCGATACAACGAGCGCATCCACTTCGCCGCTCCGGATGGCTTGGATGATCTCTTTCGCTTCCCCCGGACTCAGGTCAAGCGCCTTCAGTCTTGCCGTGCGCTTTTCTTTCCGCGTCTGCCGCGGTTTCTTCACTGCCTTTCCCTGCGGTTTCGCTGCCGTCTTCTGTGATTTCTTAACTGTCTTCATGACTGCTCCAGTACTGATACTTGTAATTCCGACCCCTCCCTGTCATTTCGACCGAAGGGAGAAATCTTGTCAATCCGTTCAGGGCAGGCTCCGGGAGAAATCTCTGTCCCTTTCAGCCCTAAATTAAAAGCCTGAATTCCCGCTTCCGCGGGAATGACAAAGGAAATAATGTCATTCCGAATGTATATGAGGAATCTTAGATTTCTCGCTGCGCTCGAAATGACAGAGCGGAGCCCGGGATGACACCTTGATTATTTCTCCGGCCTCAAATCAATCCCGAAAAGCACGCTTTCCTTGTCGGACATGTCGCCGATTAGCCTGCGGAGCGGAAGCGGCAGCTTCTTTATCAGCGTCGGGGTCGCAACAATCTGCTCGCCGCTGGCAAGCTTCGGCTGCTGGTAGATGTCGATGACATCGAGCTCATATTTGTCTTTGAGGTGCTCGTCGCAGATTTTCTTGATGTTCGCTATCGCCTTCGTGGACCTTGGCGTCATCCCTGTTATATAGAGGCGCAGGACATATTTCCCGTCCCGGGCAACGCCCGGTTCCCTGAGCGCTTTTTCAAATTTCTTCTTGCTGTCCTTGATCGCGGGCATACTTATCTCTTTCTCGCTTTCTCAGCGGCCTTGGAGATGGGTTTCATGTCGAGACCTACCAGCACGCGTTCCGCGTTGGCGAGGTCTCCAATCAGCTTCTTCACGGGTGGAGGAAGCTGCCTCACCAGGGTCGGGAGGGCAAATATCTGGTCTCCCTTTGCCAGTGTCGGATTCCGGAAGAGGTCGATTATCTCGATGCGGTATTTCCCGGCGAGGTGCTCTTCACAGATCTCTTTCAGATTGGCAAAGGCGGCGACCGATCTCGCCGTCTGCCCCGCAACGTACAGCCTCAGTATCCAGACGTCCTTATCGGGAACCTTGGTCACCGGCTTTTTCTTCTGCCGCGGTGCAACTTTCATTTCTGCCTCCCTTCTTTGGGCTTCCCGCGTTTTCCGGAGTTGCCGTTCGCCTTGCGCATCCGCGCCATATCGTCACGCTCCCTTGTCAGGCCGTTCAGCCTCTTCTTCTCCTCATCGGTCATGGCTTCCTCCTCGCCTACGGCGACGTCGAGCTCCGACTGAAGGACGGCTATCTGGGCCTCCAGGGCCTTTCTCTTCTGCTCCTGTTCGCGGATTCTTCTCCGGGCCCGGTTCCGTGAGACAACCTCCTCCGCCTTCTCCTTCGCCTCAAGGGCCGAGCGGGCGCTGCCTGTCAGCACTCCTGCCGGACCGAGATAGACGTCGACGAGATCGACGCCTTTGTTCGACATGATGAATTCCCTGATCTGGTTCGAGTGCGCCATGCCGCGCGACTTCAGTATGTACATGCCGCGGTTCCGCTCGCCCCCGAGCTCAATGTCCCTGAGAAGCAGCCATGTATCGACAAGTGATGAGATGTCCTCGCTCGTCTTCTCCGAAGGGTCGCCGGAGTGGGTGAGGTCGGTCATCATCCCGGTAATGCGTTTCATCTTGAGATAGTCGATAAGGCGTGTAAGCATGGACTTGATCTCCGTCTTCGACCCGACTGTGCCGAGGTTGCTGATGGGATCGATCACCATGACCTTCGGATTGAATTCGATTATCCTGTGGTAGAGCGCAACGAGGTGCATCTCGAGGCCGCAGTACGACGGGCGGACGGCGTAATACCTCAATACACCCTTCTTGACCCAGCGGTCGAGGTCCAGCCCTATCGACTTCATGTTCCGGGCGATCTGTTCGGGCGATTCCTCGAAGGTGACATAAAGGGCCCGCTCGTCCCGGCGGCAGGCGGCATCCACAAAGCAAGAAGAGATGCTCGACTTGCCGGTACCGGCGCTCCCGGAGACAAGTACCGTGCTCCCCCGGTAAAACCCCCTGCCGCCCAGCATCTCGTCGAGGCGCGGTATACCGGAGGAGATGCGCTGTCTGGAGACGGCATAGTTCAAACCTAGAGAGGAGATGGGAAGCACCGAGATGCCGTCCCGGTCGATGAGAAATGGATACTCATCTGCCCCGTGTGATGAACCGCGGTACTTGACGATGCGGAGCCTGCGTGTGGATATCTGCTCCTTGACCCGGAAATCGAGGAGGATCACGCAGTCGGCAACATATTCCTCGAGGCCGTAGCGCGTTAGGCTGTGCTCCCCGCTCTCACCGGTCACAACGGCCGTCATGCCTTTATCCTTAAGCCATTTAAAAAGTCTCCGCAGCTCCGCCCTCAGGATACCCGTGTTGGAAAGCCCGGAGAACAGGACTTCGAGCGTATCGAGGACGACCCTCTTTGCGCCAATGGTATTAATCGCATTGGAAAGCCTGATGAAGAGCCCTTCCAGGTCGTATTCCCCGGTCTCCTCTATCTCGCTCCTGTCGACGTGGACGTAGTCGACGGCCATCTTGCCGTGGCGGATGAGGTCGTTGATATCAATTCCCAGAGAAAGAAAGTTCCTTGCAAGGTCCGGGGCGGTCTCTTCAAAGCTCATGTAGACGCCGGGCTCGTTGAACTGCATCGCCCCCCTTGCGAGGAATTCCATGGCAAAGAGCGTCTTCCCGCAGCCCGGTCCTCCGCACAGGAGAGACGGGCGGCCCTTCGGCAATCCGCCGATGCTGAGTTCGTCAAAGCCCCTGATGCCTGTGGGGCACTTCGCGAGAGATGTGACAACAGATCGAACAACCCGCTTCTTAGGCATTTTTCCCCTCCTGTTCTGTTGGGAATTCATCTGTTATGGAAATATGGTCACCGGAAATCCGGTGCATGACGGCTTCATCGTGCTTATCTTTTATGAAAAGCACGATTATCCCTCAGTGACCCTCATTATTGAGAGCTAAGCGAAAAGCGCAAATTAGTTTAAGTGTAGGAGCATGAATTTCTTTTGTCAAGAACAGTTTGTCCTAAAATAGAGTCGATAAATCCTTTAAAATTATAATTTTTCTAAGAAATTAGTGATTCTTTTGCTCATGTTTTCTTTTTTATCGCAATGCGCCAAAGCCTTAGTTCAATACTCGAAATATCTTATTGCTGTCATAATGATTTCTCGTAGACTACTCTGATGCAATAATAAGAAAAGGTCCGGCAAACAACTGAAGGCCATGATGTCCACTTCAACCCTGGAATATATCATTTCAACGTACGGCTACTGGGCTATTCTCATCGGCACCTTTCTTGAAGGGGAGACGATACTGATCATCGGCGGTCTGTCCGCCCATCTGGGGCTTCTCGAATTGCCTTATGTAGTGGTCGTCGCCTTCATCGGAAGCCTCTCCGGCGATCAGTCGTACTATCTTGTCGGCTACTTTAAGGGCAGGGAATTGCTTTCGAAACATCATAAATGGGCAAAGCGGCTAAACAGAATCTACAAACTCCTCGAACGCTACCGTGACTTCATCATGCTTGGGTTCAGATTCGTTTACGGTACGAGGATCATGATCCCCTTCGTGATCGGCATGCGCAAGGAAGTGAGCATGAGCCGTTTCCTCCTCTTCGACGCCGCAGGGGCCGCGCTCTGGTCGGTAAGCGTGGCGGCAGGAGGATACTTCTTCGGCTATGCCCTTGAGGCGTTCATAAAAGACGTAAAGCGTTATGAAGCACATACCGTAGCAGCCATCGCGGCAATCGGAATAATCGTCTGGGTGATCCACAAATACAGGGACAGAAAAAGGGCCGGTTAGATCAAGCGGCCTAATGGATTTTCATTGCCAATCATGGTATTGTAGCGCTGTATATCATTTTCAATTATTCACATCACAGGAAGGCCCCATGAGCCCTACACGGAAGCCTGAGGAAGCGGAGATCATCGAGCTCTTAAACAGATGCTGGATGACCCATGACGGGATGTGGTTCTACCAATGTCTTGCGAACTTTGGCATAGAGAAAGCCAATGAACTAAACAAAGCAGCGATTAAATCTCTTGCCCCCCTGGAGATCGAGAGGATCACGAAGGCAATGGGCACGGAGAAGAAGATTGAAAACTTTTCCCAGTTCAAAGACTTCTTTCTTGCCGCATCGCATCTATTCATCCCCGCTTTCATGAACGCCACCATGTCCTTCCCGCGGGAAAATACATTACACTGGGAATTCAAGCCCGGCCTTTGTTTCGCCTACAAGGGAATAAGAAGGATTGGTGTGATCGACAAATATGAATGCGGCGTCATCTACAGGCTTGCCTGCTGGTTCGACAGCCTCGGGATGAAGTACACCGTCTCACCAGAGGTGCTTGGATGCCTGATGAAAGCCGGCGGTTCATGCCAGGGGGATTTTATTTTTGATTTTGGCTGAGCGTGCCAAGCGGCCCCGCATTCAACCACCAGCCTCCCGGCACAAAAACATTTTGATGTCTTGACATCATAGCGTTTCGATGCTATATTGCGTCCGGAGGTGATAATCATGGCTGAGACTGCAAAGCGTTCCACCATTTACCTGGACCCAAGTCTTCACCGTGCGCTTCGCATAAAGGCGGTCCATATGCGCCGCTCCATGTCCGACCTGGTCAATGATGCCGTGCGTGTGGCGCTGCGCGAAGACCAGGAAGACCTTGCTGCATTTGACGAACGGGCTCATGAGCCTACGCTGTCATATGAAGAGCTTCTGAAGGACCTTCGGGCCCATGGGAAAATATAAGCTGGTTTTCAAGAAATCAGTTGCTAAAGATTTGCGCCCGTTGCCAGGTAGGGACGTGGATCGCATCTTGAGATGTATTCGAGCGCTTGCCAATGATCCACGGCCAAAAGGATGCGAGAAATTGTCCGGCCAGGACCGGTATAGAGTCCGTCAGGGCGTCTATCGCATCATCTACGAAATTAATGATGATATCTTGATAGTAACAGTAGTGAAAATCGGACACAGACAGGATATTTATCGGACCCGCTGAATGGCCCCTCGTACTACGGCAGGTCGATCATCGCAGTCGTCTTAAAATAATTTCT
>DATJBN010000141.1:0-6592 GCA_035515335.1 Syntrophales bacterium
TTTACGGAATCAGTTCCCTCAAACCATCGACTGCTGGCGCAGTGTGAACCGGTCTACGAAGAGTTCGACGGCTGGAAGGAAGATATCAGTAAGGCCCGCACCCTTAAGGAGCTTCCGAAGAACACGAGGATCTATCTTGAGCGGCTGGAGAAGCTCTCCGGAACAAAGCTCGTGCTCGTATCCGTCGGGGCGGGCAGGGAGGATACTATTATCCTCAGAAACCCCTTTGATAACTGAAGGCATTTTTTCTTGACAATGGCGGGGCATCAGAGTAAGAGCCTCGCCCAAAGCCATGTCATGGAGGGCCGTTAGCTCAGGTGGTAGAGCAGCGGACTTTTAATCCGTTGGTCGGGAGTTCGAGTCTCCTACGGCCCACCAGAGATACCACACTGCACCATGACCTTACCGCTGCGCAGGACAGGGTTAAGCAGAGAGACGCCCTTCTTCTTTTCGTGCAAGCAGTGTCTCCTCTGCTGCCGCCATAAGAAAATCCAGGTTAACCCTTATGAGGTTGTGCGTCTTGCCAGCAACCTTTCCCTTTCCACGGCCGCTTTCATCGAGCGCTACACGCATGACAGCGGAACGTTTTTGAACTGGAAGGCCGATGGTACCTGCGTCTTTCTTGACTCTCAAGGCTGCACGGTGCATCCCGACCGTCCACTCGTATGCCGCCTATATCCCCTTGGCCGCCAGGTCCTTCCTTCGGGAGAGGAAAATTTCTCGGAGATCGAACCGGACGGCGACTGCAAGGGAGTCTACGGCGAAGACGGCAGGATTGCCGATTATCTTGAGTCGCAGGGTGCCCTGCCCTTCATGGATTCAGCGGAGAAATACTTGGACCTCCTCTGGAGACTTTACCTCGTCCTGGAAAGGGAGGCCGCGGAGCCTGAGAAGGAGCTCGCCATCGCTGATGTATTCAGGAGATTTTCCGGAGGTGAGCGCAACGGCGATATGGGGCTCGCCGATGTAGATGCCATCGTAGAGGCCTTTTGCGAGAAGACGGGCACGTCGTTTCCGAAGGACGCCGACAAAAAGATGTTGATCCATATACGGGCCGTCGAGGCCTGGGCACATAATTCAGGAAGGAGAAGAAACCATGAAGCGAAGAAAAGAAGACGAGTCAAAACAAAAGGCCGTTGAGAAGAGCGCCGTCAAGCAGGTCATCAGCGTCGCCACAGTTGTTGCGTCGCTGGGCACTTCACTCGGCGTCAACGTCGCGGGTGTACTTGCGGCGGATCAAAAGGGACCTGCAGGCAGAGAAGCAACACAGCTCAAGAATGCCGCATCGTGGGACTGGGGGAACCTGAACGCGAACCAGATAAAGCTCGCCGACCAGATCAAACTACTCCAGGCAGACCAGTTGAAGTTCTCCAATCAGCTTAAAATGTCGCAGCAGGGAAAATGGTCTGCGAACCAGCACAAGGATTTGCAGTCTAACGAACTTAAGCTTTCAAACCAAATCAAGATTCTCAAGGACGATGACTCACAGCTTTCGAAACAATTCAAATTCTGGAATACCAGCATCAAAGGCGGCCAGGACCAGATCAAGCTCGACGGCCTCATGGCAAATGAACTGAAGATTTCCGACCAGATCAAAGGTCTCGAGGCGAATCAATTGAAGCTCGTTGACCAATTAAAGCTCCTTCAGATGAAACAGGGAAAATTCTAGGATGGTGCAAAGGAAGACGCCAAGCATAACTCTAAAAGAATGTCCCAAGGTCTACATCCTGGAGACGCACCGGTCCAAGACTCCCGATTCCACTCTTCAGTTTGTGGAAAACATTCGAGAGCTCATCAGGATGAACGGGTTTAGGGAAGCGTCAGACCTTGACAGGATTGGGATTCCTGTTTTTATCTGCCACCGTATAAGGCCGGACAAATCAAAGACAAGTCACACGGGCAAGGGCGTGTCCCCGATTCAGGCGCAGGTCTCTCTCACCATGGAATCGATCGAGCGCTATTCGTCCGAGTTCAGAGACGAGTACAGGGATAAGCTCATAAAAGGGAACTACAATGGGTTGAAAAATAATTACAACGTCCTCGATCCCCGTACGATGATCCTCTCCAAGATAAGTGATTACGATGATGAGAAGGAAATCCACTGGATCCAGGGATGCGATTTAGCACGCGGTGAAGATATCCTTGTCCCTGCGTGTGCGGTCTATCATCCTTACCATCTGGACGACGCCTTTCTCATGGACACGCACACCAACGGCATTGCGGCCGGTAACACGATGGAAGAGGCCGTCGTTCACGGCCTTGCGGAGCTCATCGAACGCGATGCCTGGAGCATCGCCAGGTACGACAACAATTTCAGCGATGCCCTGTTCATTGAGGACGACCCCGACAACCGGTTCATCATCGACATCTTCGAAAAATTTGAAAACGCTGAGATTGAAATCGTTGCCAAAGACATCACCTCCGACATTGGAGTGTCGGTGATTGCCGCCTTCTCCCGCGACCTCGTGCATCCGACGATGAAGCCCATCGACGGCTTCGGAGCACATCTCGATCCGCGCGTGGCCATGGTCCGTGCCCTTCTTGAGATCGTGACCACGAGGGCGCTTCTGATTCAGAAATTCGGAATCGAGGCATTGTGCGAACACGTAACCGCCTATCTCGGCGAACGCGAAGGCGATGATGATCCGCGGTTCTACTCATACGGCAGGAAGGGGCTTCGGGAAATCGAGGTACTTTATAGCGAAGACATCCTGGAGGATGTCAAGACCATGATCGGAAAACTTAAGGCGAGAGGGCTGGATCGGGTGATAGCGGTCGATCTCACGAGGGCCGATACGGGCGTTCCCACTGTACGAATGATCGTTCCCGGACTCGAGGCGTATTGTTTCGACAGGATGAGGATGGGGGCGCGACTCCTGAAATCCGAAACGAACGGTTGAACGAAAGGGAGGAAACGGAAAATGGAAAATTCTCCAACCTTGAGGGAAGTCGAGAAAGTAGAGATACTCACACTTCAGGATAATTTCATCGAGATCACGGCCACGGATAACAGTGCTATTATATCCCGTGCCCGTTTCCTCCTGGACGGTGAGATTAAGAACTCTATACGCGCCGAACATGGTTTTTCCGCGATCGTGAGAACAACCGGTGCAGGCAGCGTCAGGACCCTCCTCTTCGATTTCGGATTTTCCGAGGACGGAGCCGCCGCAAATGCCAGGGTACTGGGCGTGGATATGAGCAAGGTTGAGGTGATGGTTCTCTCCCACGGCCACAGCGACCATTTCGGAGGCTTCAGGAAATTGGTCGAGATGATCGGCAAAGACGGCATCGAATTGGTCCTTCATCCGTCCACCTTCAAACAGGAGCGTTATCTCAAATTCCCCTCCGGCTTCAAGGCCCGCTTTCCTAAGATGACAAGGGAAGAAATAGAGAAGGCAGGTGTCCGCTTGAGAGAAACAAGAGAGCCTTTGCCGCTCGCGGGCGGAGACGTCTTATACTTGGGCGAGATTGAACGGAAGACGGAATTTGAAAAAGGGATGCCAAACGCCTTCTTTGCAGAAAGTGGCGAAGAGACCTGGGATGCAATCGAGGAGGATACGGGCATTGCGATGAACATCAGGGGCAAGGGCCTTGTCGTCCTTACCGGGTGTGCGCATTCCGGGATCGTAAACACCGTGAATTATGCAAGGGCGGTGACAGGCGTCAATCAAGTCCACGCCGTCATGGGAGGGTTTCACCTCGCCGGCCCTGCCTTTGAGCCTATCGTGGGCAAGACGATCAAGGAGCTCGTGAAAATAAACCCCGCGTACATTGTGCCCACACACTGCACGGGACGGAAATCCGTAATGGAGATCGAAAAGGCGATGCCCGCACAGTTCATCCTGAACATGGCGGGAACGGTGCTGACGTTCTCTTCCTGAGATATTTATACAGGATTGCTGACCTCTTTACTTGCTCTCCGCTTGCGCGGAACCTCCCGCGGGCTTCTTGTCCCACCAGAAGTCATTCGCCTCTACGGGGTCGTAATACCTCTGCCCCTCCGGCGTCTCAATTACAGGGGCCTCATCCATTTCGTTTGCCTCGTGAATCAGCCGGTCCGACGTCATCACGGAGCCGATGACGCAGCCGTGCTTCCTGATTGCATCGATTGCATATTGCGAACACGAGGGTTCCATCACGCAGCGGTCCCCGATCACGGGTGATATATAATCCTGATAAAACCTTAGTGCCTGTATCAAAAGGGAGGCGCAGAATGATGCATCTTTCTCCTGCGTCTTTTCTTTTTTGTCCGGTACGGGGTTATTGAAATCCCACGGCGCACTCATTTCCCGGTCCGTTGAGTGGCAGGGAAAAGCGACGGCGATTGAAAACATGACTACAAGAAAGATGATGAGAAAAGTCTTCACCAAAGATGTACGCGCGGCCACGAGAGCCTCCTCAGTAAAACACTCTTGATACTACGCTTACATCTTATATTTTAAACGAAGAAAATTGTACAAAGAATTTTTTTCTTCCGCTTCCGGCTCGTTTTCCGGGTTGCGATGCGCTTCAGTCGCCGAGGCATATCCCGATTTCACGTGCCGTGTACACCTTGTCACTGTCCACCGGCACGTTTTTTATACGTCCAATTACGTTTTCGAGAGGCACGGCTTTGATATCGGGTGAAGCGAGGGCCACCATGGTGCCGAATTTCTGCTCCGCGACTATCCGGATCGCCGCCGCTCCGAAGCGGAGTGCAATCAGCCTGTCGAACGTAGTCGGCGTCCCGCCGCGCTGGAGATGACCGAGAACGAGGGCGCGCGTCTCCTTGCCCGTCTTCCTCGCGATCTCTTTTGCCAGGTATTCGCCGATGCCTCCCAGAACCACATGCTGGCGGCCGACTTCGCCCTTCCCTTTATCGACGGCACGGCCTCCGACAGGCACGGCGCCTTCCGCGACCACGACGATTGAATAACGTCTGCCCCGCACTTCGCATTCCATTATGTAGTCACAAACCTTTTCGATATCGAACGGTATCTCAGGAATCAGAATAACATGAGCAGCGCCCGAAAGCCCGCTGTTGAGTGCGATCCAGCCTGAATGGCGTCCCATGACCTCGACCACCATCACCCTTTCGTGAGACTTCGCCGTCGTGTGAAGACGGTCGATAGCCTCCGTTGCGATGCTTACCGCGGTATCAAAACCGAAGGTCATGACCGTATCGCATATGTCGTTGTCTATGGTCTTGGGCACACCGACAACCGGAATCCCCTTTTTGTACAGGCTGTGGGCGATTCCCAGGCTGCCGTCACCTCCCACGGCAATCAGGCAATCGAAGCGGAGCCGGTTAAAATTCTCGACAACCTTGTCAGATACGTCGCGTATCTCCACCTCGCCTGCCATGTTCGTGAGGGGCATCTGGAAGGGGTTGCCGCGGTTCGTCGTCCCCAGGATCGTACCGCCCGTGATGGATATATGGCTCACCGTCTCCGGGGTCAGACGTATGATCTCATCGGTGTTGAGAAGTCCCGTGTAGCTGCTCTTGATGCCGTATACTTCCCAGTTCCTGTTGTAGGCGGCCTTGACGACTGCCTCGATGACTGCATTCAGGCCGGGCGCATCCCCTCCCCCGGTATTTATAGCGATCCTCATCCTCTTTTCCGCCATTTTTCCCTCCCCTTCTTCGGTTGGTCTTGTCCATGTGTAAATGTAGCAATTTCTGTACCATTATTGGGTTTAATCATGCATAGTTGGGGTTGCATTTTTTGGAGAATATTAATAAGAAAAAGATATGGACAAACCCATTCTCAGAAGAGACATTCAGCCGATTGCCACGGAAGTAAACGGACGGCGGATGATCGCCTTCCATGACCCGTTCCACATCGCCGACCACAGAATAGCTCTCGATTTCAGTACGCTGCCGATACTTCAGATGCTAGACGGGGAGCATGACCTTGCGGACATACAGGCCATGCTGACTAGGCGCCAGGGCGGCCAGATTGCGTACATGTCGGAGATTGCATCGTTCATCGAGTCCCTGGATAAGGCGTGTCTTCTCGAGAGCCTCTCATTCAATGAGAGGATGTGCGCGCTCCGCAGTGAATTCGGAAGAAGGCAGGTAAGGCTTCCTATCCATGCGGGAAGATCCTATCTCTCAGACCCGCGAGAGCTCGCTCAGTTTATACAGGATGCAGAAGACAAACTCGACGGAGAACGCCGGGCTATCCCGGTTCGGATCACGGGTATCCTGGCGCCGCACATCGACATCAATGTGGCAAAAGATGCCTATGTCAATGCCTACAGTCACCTCAAGGGGCGGTCTTACGATACGGTCGTGATATTGGGAATCAACCATCACTCCCAGGACGGTCTCTATTCCATCTCGGACAAGCATTACGCAACTCCTTTCGGAGAAATCAAGACGGATGCGGATTTTGTGAGAGAGTTGAGAAAGAGTTTGCCCGAGGAGACATTCGCACCGGATGACTTCGGCCATATGACCGAGCATTCAATAGAATTCCAGACCGTCTTTCTCGGCCACTATCTTAAGAGCCCCTTTAAGATAGTGCCGATCCTTTGCGGCGGCGTGCATGAGTTCATCTATCGCGGAGGCAATATTTTCGCTGACGACAGATTCCGCGGCATGTTGTCT
>DATJBN010000142.1:0-4811 GCA_035515335.1 Syntrophales bacterium
TGATTAAACCTCTCGAGCACAGCCGGTGCAGCAGCCGTCCCCATTTCCGGTATGAGGTTGAGGATAAGTATGCGCTCCGAACTGTCCTCACTTTTTCTCAGAATGTCTAGGAGACGGTTTATTGAGGTGTCGACCATCGAGACAAGAACCTGTCCCGCCGCATTCCTCTTGCTGTTCTTGTCTGAGAAAAATTCCTCCATAAGGATATTCATCGTTTCATCGGACGAAAGTTCCTTCATCGTTTCAGAAGCCGCTGCCGCTATCTCATCGTTCTTTGGCAATTCCTTGGACAGGATGAGACGGAAGGTATCAATTATCGGGCGGCTCTCTGAAAAATTCTGATCTGCAATCTGTGTTTTGACCAGGTCGACCAGGTGCGAGACGAGTGCTTTATATGAGGGTGTATATTTTGTTTCGAATTCCATCCAGCTTATGAGCTTGCCGGAGAGCCTGCTTACTATCTCTCGCCTTTTTGCCAGAATCAGGCTGTCGAGGGCCTTTATCAGGGCTTCAATGACCTGAACACGGATATCGACGTCATAATTGAATAGTTCATTAGAGAGTCGGTCAATCAACTCTTCAGCGATCTCCGTCTCGCCCACCGCGAACAGGTCCTGTACTATATCATCGAAAGATGTTGAGATTCTCTCGTCAAGGACGCCTTGCTCCAGGTTGTCGAGAATGCTACCCGCTGTTTCCCTGAGTTCTGCAATCCTTCTGTTGTGCTCCTCCTCTTCGCGTGCCTTGATTTCCTGAATTCGTTTTTGCAGCTGTACGCCTCTCTCAGATTGCATCATGTGGTCGTAGGCCTGCTTCATATATGCAATCCTGGGGTCCGCTATCGTGTCGGCTTTCTTGGCAACGCGATCCAGTATCTGGCCGATCATTCCGACGACTCTCTCAAATTTATCGTCTTCCATTCCGCTTACAATATTGCCGAAGAGCTGGCTTCCGAGAAGGTTCTCTATGTTTTGAGCGAGTGTCATGGCAATGAGCTCGGCATCCATATCCGTTATATAACCCGCGATGAGTTCGGATATCTTCCCCTGATCGGAATTTATGGAGATGTCGTCGACGGCAAACAGCATATTGAACATGCTCTTGGACAGCTTGGCGCTCGAGGCGGTGCCGGCTCTGGTAAATATGTTGTTCATGCCGGATTGGAAGATTTTCGACACCCATTCCGGATCCTGTGCCATGTCTTTGATTTTTTGGGGGTCCAAAAGGGCGCTCGGGTCTTCGGCCGTGATGTACTTAACAATGTCTTCGTCCCTTACGTCGAGACTGGCCACGAGCTGATGCTCTTCATCCTTGGCAATATAGATTTTCTGGTTCAGAAGGATGTGGGTCATCGTTCCGTCGACAACGGACTGTTCCCAGACCTTTTTTATCTTTTGCTCGTCCGGCTTCTTTCCGATTATTTCCAGAAATGGTATGAGCTCCGCTTTCTCGAGCCCTCTGGTGAAAGTGATGCTCTTGATTCCCCAGTTCATCATCAGCACGAGGAAAATCGCAACGTGCGCCTTGCCCTTGTGTCTCGGGCCCAGGGGCTCTCCGGATATAAGAAGATTTTTCTCGGTCTCTGCAAGGACGATGGGATCAACTTCTTCGAGGACACCCGTGAGATGTTGATAGAGTCTGTCGATGCTCCTTGCCACCATCGGGTTCGCTGGCGGATACAGCCTCAGATTTATTATCGCCGTATTCATGATAACGACGGCGTCAACCGCCTTGTCCTGCAGGACGGCGGACGACATCTTCTCTTGCGGTGGATTATCTGTCTGAACGGCCATTTCGAAAACCCCGGCGCATTATATATCAAATCGATTGGATGTACAAAATCTTTTCAATGTTATCATGTGAAAAGCGGTTGGGGCATGTCACGTCTCTTTGAGATGGCTGATGTCGTTGAGAACGGTAATAGTCCCTTTGCCGGACTGAAATTCCACAAACGTCTTCGATGCGAGGTCCACGCGCATACCCCTTATGTGCTGCATATCCAGACCCTGAATCTTGCAGATGATCGTCCTGATCGTCATGTTGTGGGTGACAACGACGGCATCCCTCTCGTCGCGCGCGATGTCATGGACGACGGCCCATGCACGATGCTGAAGGTCTCGTAGCGATTCACCGTTCGGCAGAATGACCGAAGCAGGGTCACTCGCCCATTGTCTGAGGACGGCCATATGCTTTTCTCTGAGTTCTTCAATCGTCATATTCTCAAAGTCGCCGTGATTCAATTCTTGGAGGTTTGTATGGGCCTCGATTTCCGCGCCGTGAAATCTGGATATGGCCAGAGCAGTCTCATAGGCGCGCTTGAGCGGGCTTGACACGATCCTTTCGATGCGTTCGGCCCTTAGTGATTGCGCCAGTTTCTCCGCCTGTAGGCGACCACGGTCGCTGAGCTCTATATCCGTCGTGCCCTGTACCCTGTTTTCCCTATTCAAGAGGGTTTCTCCGTGCCTGACCAGTATTAGCTTCAACGATACGGCTCCCTGCGATCAGATAATGCGTTCAATTTCTTGCCTCTTGTTCTCCAGACGTTTCCGGGAAACGGGAGAGGGGGTCTTCAGTTCCTGGGCAAATAACGATACCTTGTATTCCTCGATCATCCACCGGTACTCTTCAATAAGCCTCAACTTCTCCTCTGAAGCCGTTGATTTGTTACTTATCATATCTCTCAGAGAATCGGAAAAAATATTTGCTTCTTCGGTCTTTGCAAGAGCCCGGTCGACATGGGCGATTCCTCTTTCGGCGCGTATGGCAAGGGCCTTGAGATAGGTCATTATGCGCGCCAGCCTGTCAGTGCCGTAGCGGAGCAGAAAATCCTTGGGCATGAGCCCTCTCAACTCTTCTGCGAGATAGTCAAGGTATGCGAGAGCCGGCCTGTTCATGCGATTCGCGGCCGCGAGCCTTCGCAGAGCCTGCAATGTTTCATAGTAGGATCTTAGGCAAGGCCTCAAGACATTAAGTATATCCTGTCCTGCCGGGAGAATCCGACCTTTTACTTCACGCGTATAACTAAAGAAATCATCCTGCGACCTGATGTCTTTCGAGAAAAGGTCAAAGACCAGTTTTTCCAGTATTATGCTTTCCATGGCCTTTGCACCACCTATTGGATCCGCCCACTTCTTCATGTCTGGGGGGAGGGCAATGGCCTTCTTAAGATACTTAAGCTCTTCCTTGAAGTAATTCCGATAAAGCACCGAAACACCGCCTCTATGACTTTTGATAGCTTCCTGTTTGTTCTCGTACAGGCGAAGATTGGCAAATCCCTCATTTGGTTCAAGGGCAGGGTATGCATATCCCGATATCCCTTGGAGACTCACCGCATAAGGAAGGTCTCCGAAATCCCACGTGGTGAGCCTGGTCTTTTCCCATATCCTCTTCGCGCGGTCGAAGGCGTCTGACTGCGCGCGACCGACTGCATCCCTCTGAAGACTTCTGATGTCACGTCCGGCAGCCAGTTCACGGCCTTTATCGTCTGTAATCGAGAAGCGCGGATCGAGACGGTTCTCGAGAGCGTCAGTGTTCCAGAGGGAGGAGGGTATATTGACACCAAACCTCCGTTCTATGAATCTCCCGAGGACCGAAACCAAGGGCTGAGCGGCTTCGCGGACCTCATCCATTATGATGTCACAGGTCTGCGAGAGCGGTTGAAGTTTCTTTCTGTACTCTTTAGGCAGGCCCTTAAGAAGGACGGCAATCTTTTCCCGGGTGAGACCCGGGACCATCCAGTCGGTGGCTTCCGGAGGAATTGTCGAAAGCATATGGACGGGGACTTTGACAGTAACACCGTCCTCCGGATGGCCCGGTTCGTACCGGTAATGGCATGTAAAACTATGGCTGTCGAGGGTGACATGATCAGGATACGGGGCGAGTTCATCCACATCAGGGGTTCTCGCAAGAATGTCTTCTTCTTTCATGCGGAGAAAGGCATCGCCTCCTTTGTCCCTGATGAGCTTTTGAAGAGTCCTCATATCATAGATCCCGGGCAGCCGCTTTTTATAGAAAAGGAGAATCTGGTCTTCACCGGCCAAGAGGTTCCGTCTCCTTATCTTATCTTCCATGGCCGAGACCTTCTCTCTCATCTTAAGGTTGTGGAGCATGAACGGCAGGGGCCTCCTGACATCACCCTCTATCAGAGCGCTTCGGATAAATATCTCGGAGGATTCGTCCGGATTTATGCGTCCATAGGAGACCCGTCTCCTTTCCACGATGGTGAGGCCGAAGAGTGTCACCTGCTCGTATGCAGCGACTTCACCGCGTTCCCGGCCCCAGTGCGGCTCCGAATATGTTGTCCTGCAAAGGCTGCCCCCCAGTTCTTCCAGCCATGCGACATCGACGTTTGCCGCCATACGCGCAAAAAGCCGCGAGGTCTCGATCATCTCGGCTGCCACGATCCAGCCTCCACCCTTGCCCCACAGTGTTGATCCTGGAAAGAGCATCGCATCCCTGCCTTTTGCCGCAGCGTAGTTATTTTTTTCTTTTCGGACTGCGATGTTGGAGAGAAACCCGCTGAGGATCGATTTGTGTATGCCGTCATAGAGGTCCTTGGCATTCTTTAAATCTCCGTCCCTTGTTCTGCCCATCTTCCAGCCGTGATCCTGCAGAATCGATTCAAGCTGTTCGCAGACATCGACCCAATCGTTCATTCTTCTTGCAGAGAGATAATTGTCCCGGCAGAACCTCCTCAGCTGTCCCTTGCTCGCCCCCGATCGTGCGAGACTATGGTATTTATTCCAGATGCGGAGGAGGGTCATAAAGTCGGAGGAGGGGTCAGCGAATGCGGCGTGTTTTTCATCAGCTTC
>DATJBN010000143.1:0-6450 GCA_035515335.1 Syntrophales bacterium
TTGGCTCTCTCCCTGTCATGTGCGATCGCCGTTGTATTCCTGAAGATGGCGGAAGGCCACAGGGTCGTCCCCGTAGAAACCTACATGCTTGCTCCCTTCACTCTCCTCCTCCTTGCGATAGCCATAGTGCCCTTCATAAGCGGCAACTGGTGGGGCAAAAATTACCCCCTCGTCTCCTTCGCCCTTGCGGCTGTAGTTGTGTTCTATTATTTCTTCGTTCTCGAAAACGGTCCCAGAATGTGCGTGACAGCAGTGGACTATTTCAGCTTTATGGCAATTACCGGCTCTCTTTTTGTGGTGTCAGGCGGCATTCTGATCAGAATACCGGGAGGAGCGACACCTTTCGGGAACACCGTGATGCTCCTCATCGGATCGACGATCACCGCCGTATTCAGCAATACCGGCGCATCGATGATCCTCATCAGGCCGTACCTGAGAATGAACAAGGGACGGTTGTCTGCATATCACGTCGTCTTCTTTATCTTCACCGTATCAAATATCGGCGGCCTCCTGACGCCTGTTGGCCCCCCGCTTTTTCTCGGTTACCTGAAAGGCGTACCTTTCTTCTGGGTAACGGCGCACCTTTGGTACATCTGGTCTCTGGAGACGGCGCTCGTCCTCCTCGTATTCTACCTGATGGACAGGCACTTCTATAAGAAAGGCGGACACGAGAAACAACTGGCGGAACAGCCCGCGAAGAAACGCATAAAGATAGAGGGCTGGCACCATAGTATCTTCATCGTTGTAATACTGCTCGCCGTATTTCTGGAGACACCCGTCCGTGAGATCGTGATGATAGCGTCCGGTTTCCTGAGCTATCTCGTCATGCGGGAAGAGATTCACAGGGAGAACGAGTTCAATTTCGTCCCGGTGAAGGAGGTAGGGATACTGTTTTTCGGGATATTCGCCACGATGGTACCAGTCCTGGACTGGCTTGAGCTTAACGCCGGGAAGATCGGGCTTACGGAGCCCGGCCAGTTCTACTGGGCATCAGGGATACTATCGAGCTTTCTCGACAATGCGCCCACGTATCTCAATTTTCTGAGCGCTGCCTGCGGCCTGCACGGGCTCAGCGTTGATAACGTGGTACATGTCAAGGCAATGCTGGGGCTACTGCCCGTCGATGAAGTGGCAAAGCTCCAGATAGCGGGCGACGCGCCGCGTCTACTTAATAGTCTGTCATGGAAATATGTGGCCGCTACTGCCGCAGGATCGGCAACATTCGGTGCGTGCACATATATCGGGAATGGACCGAATTTCATGGTGAAGTCCATCGCAGAGCAGGTCCATGTGAAGATGCCTTCCTTCTTCGGCTACATGATCAAATATTCGATCCCGATTCTGATCCCGATCTTCACCCTTGTCTGGTACCTGTACTATTCTTAATATCTGAAGCAGGGTTTTCTTTTATTTGAACTGGTCGGGCACCCTATACAAGCCCCCGGACCAAGCAACGAGATCGTCCATGGATCGTGCTGCAAGGAGCGCTGTATTCGCCTTGCCGGCATCGATGCCGAGGTCATCCGGGTACTGTACGATTCTCCGCCTTCGCAGGTCCGCCGTTACGTCCGGTTTCGCTTCCTTGCCCAGGTCAGTGTCGCCGGCAACCGCCTTTATTGCGGCCTCCCTCTCCGCGAGGGTCGCGCATTTATGGAGATGGGCTATCCCTTTTTCGGAGACGATCTGCGTAACCGCGTCGCCGTAGATCATGACCGGCGGCACCTTGAGGCCTGCGCGTTTTCTCAACTCCCAGGCGTCGAGCTTGTCGACGAAGCACTGTATCCCCTTCGGGCTGCGGGTCTCAAGGATCTGGACGACGAGTTTGCGTCCACGGGGCATGTCGCCGATCAGGCCGGCACGCATCCCGTTCTCTTCACCTACCTTCACCCAGGCCTCACTGGAGTGGCGTCTCCCCGGCGCATCGCATCCCATATTGGGGGCTCCTCCGAATCCGGCAATCCGGTCGGCTACGGCAGTTGAGCTGTTTCCGAAACGGTCGATCTGGAGTGTCGAGCCGACAAATGCATCGACTGCGTAATGTCCGACGGCCTGGCAGAAGGCGCGGTTCGACCTCAGGCTGCCGTCCGGACCGACGAAGAAGATATCTGATCGTGCGGATACGTAGTCTTCTGTTCCCACTTCGGAGCCGAAGGAATGGATCGACTCGACGAATCCGGACTCGATTGCGGGGATCATCGTGGGGTGCGGGTTCAGCGCCCAGTGAGTGCATATCTTACCCTTGAGACCCAGGCTCGCAGCATACGTTGGAAGGAGGAGCTCAATGGCCGCAGTAGCGTAGCCGATACCGTGGTTGAGCGAGTGCAGTCCGTATTCCGCGTAGATTCCTTTGATCACCATCATTGCCGTGAGGATATGCACGTCTCTGATCTGGGCAGGGTCCCTTGTGAAGAGAGGTTCTATGTAGCAAGGCTTTCCCGTGGGAACTACGAAGTCGACCCAGCCGCCGGGAATGTCAATCCGCGGCAGTCTCGTCACAACCCTTTCCACCTGTGCGATGACGATGCCCTGTTTGAAGCGCGTTGCTTCCACGATGGCGGGTGTATCTTCCGTGTTGGGGCCTGTGTAGAGGTTCCCGCTCTTATCGGCGAGAACTCCGACCACCAGTGCAACCTGAGGAGTGAGATCGAGGAAATAGCGCGCGAAGAGTTCGAGATAGGTGTGGATCTCACCTATCTGCATCTTCTTCTCGTTGACAAGTCTCGTCACCTGGACAGCCTGCGGCCCGGAAAACGAAAAGTCGACTTTTGTCGCGATTCCCTTCTCGAAGATCTGGCAGTGCGCAGGCAAGGCTATAACAGACTGAACCATGTGCAGCCCGTTGACCTTCGCCAGATTCACCTTGCAGAGGCACTCGGCCAGGTACTCGGCCTGTTTCTGATTATTCCCTTCCAGGGCAACACGATCACCCGGGCGGATGATCGCCTCGAGAAGTGAAACGGCGCGTCTCGGAGTTACAACCTTGCCCTTGCCGCCTTCCGCCAGTTTCTTTGCCTTCGCCATCCTTGCAGCGTATTCCTTCTTTCGGTACGCCCAGTCTTCTCTCGCATGTATAATCTGTGCTCCCATATAATCACCTCCAGGGATATGAAAAAAAATGGTGCCCCACATTCCGCGTGGGACACCATCTTTGTTTAAAACAGATGATTAGCTCGACTTCGTGTGAAAGACATGGTCAAGGTGGTCCTTGTCGGGCATATCGCTCGCCGTCAACTTGCAGATAATGAAATAGGCGATGAGAGACACAATGAAGCCCGGAATGATCTCGTGAATGTCCTTCATGCCGGGAAGATAGAACCGCAGGCCGAAACGCCAGATTACGGTTGTCGCGATACCGATGATCATGGAATAGAGGGCGCCCTTCCCGGTTCCCCACCTGAGGAAGAGGCCGCCGAACACCGCCGGGAAAAATCCCGCCGTGAACACAGCCCCCGAAAAGGCCGTGAGCTCGACAATGCCGGCGGGTGGGTGCAGCGTGAGGATAAAGACGATGGCGCTGTAGATCCACATCAACCACTTTGTGTAGCTTACCTGCTTCTTCGGCTCCAGAGGAGTTATGACCTTCCAGATGTCACCGACGAAGGCTGTCCCCACGATGATCGAAACTGCTGCATAAGACGACATGCCGGCGGCGAAGAGACCCGCCATCACGACTCCCGTCACCAGGGGACTATTGAACTTTGCAAGCATGAAACCTACGACTTCATCGGTATGCTTGATGAGATACGAGGCTTCCTGGTCAGTGGCCATCCCGTGTACCAATGCGCCAACCGCAAACACGCACGCAAGGGAAATGCCGAGGAAGATAGGGGTCGCGATCATGGCGAACTTCATGCTCTTCGCATTGTCGATCGAGTAAAAGCGGATCAGGCAGCGGGGCTCGGCGATCTGCTTCATTCCGACTGCGAGACCGATGCTCGTGATGTATGCAAATGAGACGAGTGTACAGAAGGTCATCAGCCCGTCACCTATCGGCTGACCCTTTGCCGTCAGATGTGGAGTGTGAGCGACGCTGTACATGAGCGGATCCCAGCCGCCGACATACATGGCAGGAACCATGACCATGAGGATTGCGACAAAGAACATGATGAGGCCCTGCACTGCATCAGTCCAGAGGACGCTGTACATGCCGCCCATCACCGAATATAATGTTGTGATAAAGATAATCAGGAATGCGCCCCAGGCATAGGGCACGTCAAGCGTAGACTTCAACAGATGTGCGCAGCCCTTGGCTATGGCGGTCATGTACCACAGGGTGGCAAAGAGGATGATAACAGCTGAGAATATCCTTATGGCCTTTGATACCTTGCTCTTGTAGCGGAAGTCGAAATAATCGGGGATCGTAACCGAACTCAGTTTTGCCGTCTGCACCCTCATCCTAGGGCCCAGGAGGAGCCAGGATATCATGCAGAAAACGACCCAAAAAACACCGACCCATGCCCAGGAGAGACCTGCCTGAAACGAAAAACCCGCCTGTCCTATATATGTGTTGGTACTGATGAAGGTTGAGAAGAAGGCAAGCGAGATGGCCCAGCCGGGTATCTCTCTCTTGGCGACATAAAATGCATCGACACCTTCAGCGGCCCTATTCTTGAACCATTGGCCTATCAAAAGGCAGAACAGAGTATATACGACCATGATAACTAATATGACCCAATGTTTCGCTATGTATTCCATGGCACTGCGCTCCTTTTAGCAAAAAGACAAATCTCGTATGAATAACCAACAGTATACAGACGTGCCGCGTCAATTGATGACGGATCAGCCGACACTGCATCTGCCTCCCTTGTCGTCATCCTCTTCCTCTTCGCCGTGAATCACGACCTTCATCCTTAAAACGATGATGGCGTTGATAACGGCAAGAGCGATAATTCCCCAGTAGGCCATTCCCGTCAAGAAATCCATAATCACACCCCCTGAAAATATATGACTTTAATTCTCTGACTCGATACCCGGCTCGGCGCTACTCTCTTGAGTACACGCCCATCAAGGCCCCTTCCGCGAGAATATGGTCTTTCATTGCCTGCACCAGATCCTCTTTCTTTGCTCCCTCTTTCAAGTTTGTGGGCGCATCAAGAGCGTAGACCCTGAAGAAGAAGCGGTGCTCGCCCGCGGGGAGACACGGGCCGTTGTAGCCTATTCCATCAAAGTCATTCTTCCCCTGCTTCGCGCCATCTTCTAGCTGGCCCGTTCTCGGCAAAGCCTGAGGCAGACTCGTCACGCTGGCCGGAATATCGTAGACCAGCCACTGCACCCAGTTGCCCTGCGGGGCATCCGGTGTTTCGCAGATTATGGCAAAGGCCTTCGTCCCCGCCGGCACGTTCTTCCACTCGAGCGGAGGCGATATATCGACATCATCACAGGTGAACTTGTCGGACATGGATTTTGCGTGACCGAAAGCCGAACTCGTCACCTCTAAAGCTGCCGATTTCTTCTCTCCGCCAGATCCGGAGCATGCGATAAAAATCACCATCGCCAATATGGCCACGACTGCCGTAAATAAAATAAGACTCTTCTTCACATGCATCTATCAACTACCTGCCTTTTTGTTGTTGAATGTTTCCTTAGATTTCTGCAAGACGGACCCTGAAAATTTATGTTCATGAGGTTGTCTTCTCAAAATAGCAGTCTTGACAATCTATTATGGACGCTACATTCCGCGACGCGAATCGGAAGACGCAATAAGGTTTTTTTATATACCAGCATTTGCGTGGTGAATCAAGCGAAACAAGCGACTGAATCACATACCGCTAAAGTCGCAACGAGGCTAATTTTTTGACAAAAATTTCGATTGGGGGATAAAGTTAGTGGGAGGATTACCGATAATATGATATAGGATTGAAACATGCACGGTGTAACTATTTACATAATAAACGGGATTTTGCTGGTGGGGGCGTGTTTACTTTGTGTCTCTTTCTTTCCCATTCAGCGCCTGATCGGACAACTGCCCGAGGGGGCTCTGAGGAAGAGATGGAACGACTTGAGGGCGCTGATCCTCTTCTTCATTGCCGGTTACGTATGCTTCACCTTTCTTTACTGGATGGAGTACACCAATGCCTTTAATCTCGTCGTACCGGCAGTCTTTTTTCTGGGCGCCGTCCTGATATTGTTTGTTGGAACGCTTGCGCTGCAAACTGCGATTGAAATAAAGCAGATATCAGCCCTGCAGTATGAAAGCGTGACGGATCATTTAATAGGCATCCACAACCGCAGGTATCTCGACAGAAAGATGGAAGAAGAAATTTCGAGAGCTCGCAGGTACGATGTGCCTCTGTCCCTGTTGATGCTCGACATAGACCACTTCAAGAACGTCAATGACAGATACGGCCACCAGATCGGAGATCGTGTCCTCATGAGCCTTGGGCAATTACTCTTCAGGGAAGTCCGGGATACCGATATCGTTGCGCGTTATGGCGGAGAGGAAATCGTCGT